>CAYZFW010000365.1:0-3698 GCA_964477615.1 uncultured Phycisphaeraceae bacterium
CCCGTGCCACCTGCGGCCGTGACAGCCGGCGCTGTCCCGCCCGCGGCCAAGGCCGGCGCGGCGGCGGACTCATCGATCACCGCGATCACCCCGAACACCGGCACCGTGTCGCCCGGGGCCTTGCTGTGACGGATCACGCCTGCGATGGGCGCTGGCAGCGGCATGTTGGTCTTGTCGGTCTCGAGTTCGACGATGTCCTCATCGCGCTTCACATACGACCCGTCGGGCTTCAGCCACGAGTTGATGACGACTTCGGAGATCGACTCGCCCAGAGACGGGATGACGACGTTGGTCGGCATAGGTGGCTTCGCGCGGGGGAGGAGGGTGGTGGAACAGGGTCGGACTCGAACCGTCCGCGGCGAAAACCGCGGAGGAGAGGAGTGTATCGCGCCGGCACATACGGCGACCGCGCCCGGCACCCGCAGCGAGTCATCCGCGCAGAATCCGGTGACCCAACGACCCGCCGACTTAGTGATGAGCTCCGGCCTTCGCCGCGCCCGACTTCGCCCCCACCGCGTCGGTGAGGAACTCCTCGAGCTCCACAGCGTGGTGGTGGTGGCTGCCCGTGGCGGGTGTGGCGCTCGCCGGACGCCCGCAGTACGGGAGTTCCCAGCCGAACTGCTCGCTGAGCGTCATGAACATGTACTGGTACGCGCCCATGTTCTTCGGCTCTTCCTGGCACCACACCACCTCGGCGTCCTTGGGGTACGACGATGTGATCTTCTTCAAGAGGTCGGTGTGCAGCGGGTACAGCTGCTCGATCCGCACGATCGCCAGATCGGTCCGCCCGGTGTCCTTCCGGCGCGCCACCAGGTCGTAGTACACCTTCCCGGAACACAGGATCACCCGCTTCACCCCGGTCTTGGCCTGGCCAGCGAACATCGGGTCGTCCAAGACTTCCATGAACGTGCCGGACGTCAGTTCCGCCACGCGGCTCGCGGCATGCGGAGCGCGCAGCAGGCTCTTGGGCGATGCCACCACCAAAGGCTTGCGGAACGAACGCTTCACCTGTCGGCGCAGCAGATGGAAATACTGCGCCGGCGTGGTGGCGTTCACCACCTGCAGGTTGTCGTCTGCGCACATCTGCAGGAACCGCTCCAGACGCGCCGAAGAGTGCTCCGGCCCCTGACCCTCGTACCCGTGCGGCAGCAGCAAAACCAGCCCGGACCACCGGTACAACTTGAACTAGCCGGATGCGATGTACTGATCGATGATCGTCTGCGCCCCGTTGGCGAAGTCGCCGAACTGGCCCTCCCACAGCGTCAGCGTGTTGGGAGACGAGAGGCTAAAGCCGTACTCGAAGCCCAGCACCGCGAACTCGCTCAACGGGCTGTCAAAGACGCACAGCTTCGCCTGGCGGGGCCGCCCGCTCGCGTCGATCGAGCCGACATCCAGTTCCGTCCCCGGCTGGCCGAGTTCACGGATGTGGTTCAGCGGCACAAACCGCTCCTCGGTCTCCACGTCGCGCAGCACCGCCTGGCGGTGCGTAAACGTGCCGCGCCGCACGTCCTGCCCGCTCAGACGGACAAGCGTGCCCTCGATGAGCATCGAGCCAAACGCCAGCGCCTCGGCCGTGCCCCAGTCCAAGGGCAGGTCGTCCTTCACGCAGCGGGCCCGGTCCTCCACGATCTTCACGAGCTTCTCGTGAGCCTTGAAGCCCTGCGGCAGCTTCGCGTGGCACTGCGCGATCTCGTGCAGCGTCTCGCTCCCCACCGCCGTCTCGACGGGGTCGAAATCCCATGTCCTCTTCATCCCCTTCCACCGCTCGTGCCCAGGCTTGGGGCTGGGGTTCACCGGCGTCTGCTTCACCTTCGTGAAGGCCTGATCCAGTTGCTCGTCGAGGCTCGCGCGGATCGTTTCGGCGTCCGCGGCGGAGATCACCCCCTCCGCCAGCAGCCGCTCCGCGTAGACGTTTAGCACGCTCTTCTTTTTGCGGATTTCCTTGTACAGCAGCGGCTGCGTGAACGCCGCCTCGTCCGTCTCGTTGTGCCCGTGCAGGCGGTACCCCAGAAGATCGATCCACACGTCCTTGCGGAACCGCATCCGGTAGTCCAACGCGATCCCGATCACATGAACCACCGCCTCGGGGTCCATGCCGTTGACGTGGAAGATGGGCGCCTCGACGCCCTTGGCAAAGTCGGTGCAGTAGCGGCAGCTCCGCGCGTCCTCCTCGCCCGTGGTGAACCCGATGAGGTTGTTGCTCACAATGTGGACGCACCCGCCCACCTTGTAGCCCTCGAGCTGCGACATGTTCATCGTCTCAGCGACGACACCCTGCCCCACCACCGCCGCGTCGCCGTGGATCAGGACCGGGATGCACCGCACGCGGTCGATGTCGCCGTCGAGCCGCTGCTTGGCCCGGCACCGCCCCAGCACCACCGGCCCGACGCTCTCGAGGTGACTCGGGTTGCTGGCCATCACCAGCCAGATTTCCTTGTTCCCGCCCAGGATGCGCGAAGCGGAGTACCCGCGGTGGTACTTCACGTCACCACCGGCGACGCCCTGCAGGTCCGGGTCGGTAAACGAGTCGTTGAACTCGGTGAAGATCTGCTCGTACGTCTTCCCGATCACGTTCGTCAGCACATTCAGACGCCCGCGGTGGGCCATGCCGAAGATGATCTCCTCGGCATCGTACTCCTTGCCCGCAAGTTCCACCAGCCGGTCGAGCGCGGGGATGAGGCTCTCGCCGCCTTCAAGGCTGAACCGCTTCACGCCGGGGTACCGCTTGGCGCAGAACTTCTCGAACAGCTCGGCCTTGTGCAGCTGGTACAGCACATGCGCCTGCTCGTCCTTGCGCAACGCCGTGCGGTTCCGCCCCTTCTCGATCCTCTGCGTCAGCCACTGACGCTCCTCGCGGTTGGAGATGTGCGCGATCTCGACCCCCACCGAGCCGCAGTACGTCTCGTCCAGCACCCGCACGATGTCGCGCAGCGACATCCGATCCGGCGCATCGGTGAGCGCCGTCGAATCGAACACCCGGTCCATGTCGGCCTGCGTCAGACCGTGCGCCCCGGGGTTCAGGGATTCCGGCACCACCCGCTCACGCCCGAAGGGATCGATCGCCGCGCACTGGTGCCCGTACGCCCGGTACTCGCGGATCAGGTCCGTCACCGCGGCCTGAGCGCGGTCGTGCGCTTCGCTCGCGGCGGTCGACCCGGCCGGCTTCGAAACCTCCACCGACCCTGCCCCGCCACCTCCCCCACCACCGCCCGCGGCCCCCAGATCGAACCCCTGAAAGAACAGCCGCGTGTCCTCGGAAACCGACGAGGGATCGCGCTTGAACTCCGCGTACATCTGCTCGACGTACTCGGCGTTCCAACCATTGATCGAGGGGGTCTGCGGCGTGGGGACGTTGCTCATCGGTCTAAGCCTGATCTCGTGCAAATGGGCTACGGCGGAAGGCGGAGCCGAATCGCGGAACCGCACCAAGAGCCCGCCGGCTGCGGGCATACAAAGCCCGGTCTTGATTCTAGAACCGCCGAAGCCGGTGGGGCAGGCTTCCGGCCTGCCACTCCGTCGTTGACATACGAACCTGCTTCGCTCCAACGGGGTTCCATCATCGGCATGGTCGGGTTGTATTCGGGATTTCTCACGCCGCGCAAGTGAAAAGGCCCCGACATGCGCCGGGGCCTCGGGTCTCGTCAACCTCAACTGCAGGACACCCAGTGACTCAGGACCGCGTCTCCTCCGCATCCGGC
>CAYZFW010000366.1:0-3335 GCA_964477615.1 uncultured Phycisphaeraceae bacterium
GTGGAGTTCTGGGGACGGCCTTACGCGGCGGCGCGGGCGCGGGTGGGGTATGTGCCTCAGCGGGAGAGCGTGGACTGGGATTTCCCGGTGTCGGCGCTCGACGTGGTGTGCATGGGGCGGTACCGGCGGATCGGGTGGTTTCGGCGCGTGTCGAAAGCGCACAAGGAAGCGGCGCTGGCGTGCCTCGAGCGCGTGGGCATGGCGGACTTCGCGTCGCGGCAGATCAGCCAACTCTCGGGCGGGCAGCAGCAGCGCGTGTTCTTGGCGCGTGCGTTGGCGCAGGAGGCTGATCTGTACTTCATGGACGAGCCGTTCGCGGGGGTTGACGCGGCGACCGAGCGGGCCATCGTTGAGGTGCTGCGCGATCTGAAATCCCAGGGGCGGACGATCATCTGCGTCCACCATGACCTGCAGACCGTGCCCGACTATTTCGACCATGTGCTGCTGCTGAACATGCGGGTGGTCGCGTCGGGGCCGGTGGCGTCGGCGTTCACGCCGGAGAATCTGCACCGGACGTACGGCGGACGGTTGACGCTGCTTGACCTTGCCTCGCAGGCGATTGCGCGGCAGGAGCGGGGCGAATGAGCAGGCTGCTCGCGGAGATCGGCGCGGGGGCGGCGGGGGGCGCCCGGGGGGCGGGTTCGATCGCGGACGCGATCGACGAGTGGCCTTCGCTGGCGCAGGTTTTCGACACGCTGCTTCTTCGCGCGGGGTTCAACACGACGGTGGTGGTGGTTGGCACGACACTCTTGGGGCTGGCGGCGGGGCTGGTGGGCGCGTTCGCGCTGCTGCGGAAGCGGTCGCTGATGGCCGATGCGCTCAGCCACGCGACGCTGCCGGGGCTGTGTCTCGCGTTCCTCATCGCCGATGCGATGGGGATGCAGGCCAAGTCGATGGGCGTGCTGCTGCTCGGCGCGGCGGTGAGCGGCGTGCTCGGGGTGCTGCTCATCCAGCTGATGGTGCGGCACCCGCGGCTGCGCGAGGACGCGGCCATCGCGACGGGGCTTTCCGTGACGTTTGGCGTTGGTGTCGTGCTGCTGAGTTTGGTGCCGCAGGTGACCTCGACGCCTGCCGCTGGGCTGTCGCGGTTCATCTACGGGCAGACGGCGGCGATGATCCCTTCGGACGCGGTTCTGATGTCGGTAGTCGCGGGGGTGGTGGTGCTGACGTGCGTGCTGCTCGGGAAGGAACTGGCGCTGGTGTGCTTCAACGACGCCTTCGCGCGGGTGACGGGGTACCGGGTGGGGTTGATCGATGTCGCGCTACTCACACTGATTGTGCTCGTCACGGTCGTGGGCATCCAGGCGGTGGGGATGATCCTCGTGGTGTCGATGTTCATCATCCCCGCGGCGGCGGCGCGGTTCTGGACCGATCGGCTGTGGGCGATGGTGCTGCTCTCGGGTGCCATCGGCGCGGCCAGCGGGTACTTGGGATCGACGGCGTCGGCGCTGCTGCCGCGGAAGCCCGCGGGGAGCGTGATCGTGCTGGTGTGCGGGGGGATTTTTCTCGTGAGCATGCTGGCGGCGCCGCGGCGCGGGGTGATCGCGGGCGGTGTGCGGCGGGCGAAGATGCGGCTGCGCATCGCGGGCGAGCACTTGCTGGAATCGCTGTACGAACTCGACGGCGCGGGGAAGGTGATTGGGGCCGAGGCGGTGCGCGAGATCAGCCGGGCGCGCGGATGGGGCGGGGTGCGCGCGTCTTTGGCGTGGGCGGTCGTTCGGTGGCGGGGGTACGTGCGGCGGGCAGGACGGGGGAGCACCGACTTGCTCGGAAGCAAGTCGGTGGCACGGGGTTCCGGGGATCGGGCTGTTTGGGCGCTGACCGAAGAGGGCCGGCGGATCGGGGCCCGCACGGCGCGGAACCATGCGCTGTGGACGCAGTACCTCGTGTCGTACGCCGAGGTGGCACCGAACCATGTGGACTGGTCGGTAGACCAGGTGGAGCACGTGCTCTCGGAGCCGCTGGTGCGTGAACTTGAGGCGGCGCTGGCGAGGCGCGCGGGCGGCGGAGCGTCGGCGGAGGAAACACGATGAGCGAGCCGCTCCGGCAGTTTCTGACCATCGACGCGGTGCCGCTGCTGTGCGCGGTGTTCGCGTCGCTGGCGTGCGGGCTGCTGGGGAACTTCCTGGTGCTGCGCCGGCTGAGCATGATGGGCGACGCGGTGTCGCATTCGGTGCTGCCGGGGCTGGTCGCGGCGTTCCTGATCGTGGGGACGCGCGATCCGCTGCCGATGTTCATCGGCGCCGCCGCGGCGGGGCTGGTGACGGTGCTGCTGACGGAACTGGTGAAGCGGTTCGGTCGCGTCGAGCCCGGCGCCGCGATGGGGGTGGTGTTCAGTGTGATGTTCGCGCTGGGGGTGCTGCTGATCGAGCGCGCGGGGGCGCGCGGGGTAGATCTCGATGCGGACTGCGTGCTGCACGGGCAACTCGAGACGCTCTTCTGGCTCGTGCCGGTTGGCTCGGCGGACGCGGGATCGTCTTTCCTTGCGACGGTCTTCTCGGCGGAGGCGTGGGCCTCGCTGCCGCGACAGTTACCGACGCTGCTGCTGACGTTCGCGGCCGCGGCGGTGTTCATCCTCGTGTGCTACAAGGAACTGCGGATCGCGTCGTTTGATCCCGGGCTGGCGGCGACGCAGGGGGTCTCGCCGGGGGTGGTGAACGCGGTGCTGATGACGATGGTGGCCGTGGCGACGGTGGCGAGCTTTGAGGCCGTGGGCTCGATCCTGGTGGTTGCGATGCTGGTGTGCCCCGCGGCGACGGCGCGACTGCTGACCGATCGGCTGCGCCCGCAGATCCTCGTGAGCGCGGTGGTGGCGGTGCTCTCGGCGGTGATCGGCTATGCGCTCGCGGCGTGGGTGCCGCAGCGGGTGGGGCTGCCTGGGGCGCTGAACGCGGCGGGGATGATCACGGTGGTTTCGGGCGTGCTGCTCGGGACAGCGCTGCTGCTGAGCCCGAGCCACGGGGTGGTGGCGCGGGTGGTCCGGCGACGCAGGCTTGCGTCCGACATCCTCGTGGAAGATGCGCTGGGGGCGCTGTTCCGCGCGCACGAGGCCGGGCAGCCGTCGGTCTCGCTCGCGGCGCTGGCACCGGTGCTGGGGGGTGTGGGGACCGCGCGACGGGCGGTCGCGCTCGCCGCGGCTCGGGGGATGGTTGGCGAATCGCGGGGCGACGTCTCAGCAACGCCCGCGGGTCTGGACGAGGCGCGACGGCTCGTTCGCCGACACCGCCTGTGGGAGGATTACCTTGTCACGGAAGCGGGCCTCCCGGCAGACCACGTCCACGCCCCGGCGGAGCGGCTGGAGCACGTGCGGACGGACCGCCGGCAGCCGATTATTC
>CAYZFW010000366.1:3345-3694 GCA_964477615.1 uncultured Phycisphaeraceae bacterium
CGACGACGGACCCGCACGGGCGCGTGGTGCCGTAACCGCAAGGCAGCTGCGTTACTTCTTCGAAGGTGTCGTGGGCGACTTGGCCTTCTTCTTCGCGGGCTGGCCCGGCGCGGGCTTGTGCTGCGGCAGGGAAAGCAGCTTCGGCGCCGCGGCACCGGTGTAGGTCACCACGACGTCGCGCGCCTGGGCGGCGAGTGTGCCGTCGGGGGTGTAGCCCATCGTCAGCGTGTCGATCTCGGTGCCGTCGTCGGTCATGAGTGAGACGCGGGCGAGTTTGCTCACCGGGTCGGCGGGCTTCACGGCGGCCTGCTTCGGCGCGGGCTTGCCGTCCTTGCCAACGGGCTGGGGT
>CAYZFW010000367.1:0-3693 GCA_964477615.1 uncultured Phycisphaeraceae bacterium
GGTCACGATCTGGCCGTGCTCGAACACGCCGGTGGCGAGGTTGCGCAGCGTGCTCAGGCGGTGAGCGGTGGTGCGGCCGAGTTTGTAGGAGGCTTTGCGGTGGCGCATGGTTGGGTCTCCGGCTTCCGGGGTACGTCGGCTCTCCGAGCCGACGCCGCGGATTGCCCGCTGTGATCAGAGGGCCTGTGATTTCAGACGGTTCTGGCCGCTGGCGGTCGCGGGTACGGATGGTTCGAAACGGATGCTGTCGAGTCAGTTCGAGACGAGATGTCGGCTCGGAGAGCAGACATACCGAAAGGCATCAGGCCGAGACGCCCTCGGGCAACTGCATGCCGAGGGTGAGGCCGAGGTCCTGGAGCTTGCGCTTGACTTCGCGGAGCGAGGTCTTGCCGAACGAGCGGACCTTCAGCAGGTCGCCCTCGGTCTTGACCACGAGCTGCGAAACGGTGTCGATCTTGGCGGACTCGAGGCAGTTGCTGGCGCGGACCGAGAGGTCGAGTTCGCTCACCGGCATCTGGAGCTTCTTGATGAGCTCGTCGTCCACGCTCGCGGCGGCGGCGGCCTCGTCGCTCACGCGGTCGGCGCCCGCCTCGAAGTACTGCACGAATGCGTTGAGGTGCTTCCGCAGGATCTTCGTCGCCTCGACGATCGCCATGTCCGGCGTCGTCGTGCCGTTGGTCCACACCTCGAGGATCAGCTTGTCGAAGTCGGTCTTCTGGCCCACGCGGGTCTCTTCGACCTTGTAGCGCACGCGATTCACCGGCGAGTACGTCGCGTCAACGGGGATGACGCCGATTTCCTGCTCGTCCGCCTCGCGGCTGGTCTTGTACTGCTCGGAGGCGGGCACGTAGCCGCGGCCCTTGCCGACGGTCAGTTCCATCTCGAAGTCAACCGGCTCGGTCAGCGTGCAGATCACCAGTTCCTTGTTCAGGACGGTGATCGACGTGTCGGCCTCGATGAGATCGGCGGTGACCTCGCCCGGGCCGGTGGCCGCCAGGCGCATCGTGCGGTCCTCGTCGCCGTCCATGCGGACCACGAGGTTCTTGACGTTCAGGATGATGTCGGTGACATCCTCCATCACGCCCTTGATGCTGGTGAACTCGTGGGCCGCGCCCTTGATCTTCACACTCTTGACGGCGGCGCCCTCAAGGCTCGAGAGCAGCACGCGCCGGAGCGAGTTGCCGATCGTCGTGCCGAAGCCACGCTCGAACGGCTCAATGACAAACCGCCCGTACTCGTCGGTGTTGAAGGCCGTGTCGGGGTTGACTTTGTTGGGCAGTTCAAGCCCGCGCCAGCGCACTCGCATGATCGATTCTCCTGTCGTTCCGGCGGTGTTCGAGGGGGACTCGCCGAGAAATCGGCGTGTCCCGGACGAAACGAGGCGGATCACGGAGCGGGACCCGCGCCGCCGGGCGTGGGGTGCTCCTTCTGTCCGCTTCGTGCCCGGCCCATCCGTCGTGCCGGGACTCCGAATCAGATTCCGAGAAACGATCCAGCGGGGTTGATTCCGGTGGACCGGGGAGCGCCCCTTGCGGCGGTGGAACCGCGGGGGTGTCTCCGGGCTTCGATCCCGGGGCCTGTTGCGTTTCCGCTGGAGGCCCCGGGAGTTGATGTTCATTCTTCGACGACACCGGCCGGAAGCCGGTGCCACCTCCGATTACACGCGGCGACGCTTGCGGGGGCGGCAGCCGTTGTGGGGGATCGGGGTGTGGTCTTCGATCGCGGTGACCTTGAGGCCCGAAGCGGTGAGGCCGTTGATGGCAGACTCACGCCCGGAGCCCGCGCCGCGGACGCGGACTTCGAGCTCGATGACGCCGAGCTTGCGGGCCTTGGAGCCCGAGTTCTCGCCGGCGCGGGTGGCGGCGAACGGGGTGCTCTTGCGAGCGCCCTTGAAGCCCATCGTGCCGGCCGAGTCCCAGCACAGGGTCTCGCCGTTGACGTCGGTGATCGTCACGATCGTGTTGTTGAAAGAAGCGCGAACGTGGGCGATGCCACGGACGACGTTCTTGCGGATCTTCTTGGTTTTCTTGGACATGGGATGGTCTTGAGTCTTGTGTCGTGGGTCTTGAGTCCCGAGAACGAGAGCGACGCCCGAGCGGCCGTTCCGGCACTGGTGCCTGATGCCCAGTGCCCGATGCCTTCGGTCTTCAGCCCTTCACGCCCTTCTTGCCGGCGACGGTCTTCTTCTTGCCCTTGCGGGTGCGGGCGTTGGAACGCGTCCGCTGGCCGCGGCAGGGAAGGCCCTTGCGGTGACGGTCGCCGCGGTAAGAACGGATGTCCTTGAGCCGCTGCACGTTCTGCCCGATCTGCCGACGCAGGGCACCCTCGACGAGATACTCGGCGTCGATGAGCGCGGCGATCGACGCCACCTCGGACTCCGAGAGTTCGTTGGCCCGCTTCATCGGGTCGATGCCGCACCGCTCCAGGATGACCTCGGTGTTGGCCGGGCCGATGCCGTGGATGTAGCGCAGGGAGTAACGGATGGGCTTCTTGTCTGGGATATCAACGCCGACGATACGGGGCATGGAGAACTCCGGGTGTTGAGGCTCGCGCTTGTGGCTGGCCTTGTTTTCGTGGATTCGACGCGGGGAACGGACGCGGGCTTGCGAGGGATCGCGGAAGCAGACCGGTCAGCGGCTGAATATCAGCCCTGAACCTGCTTGTGCTTCGGATCGGACTTGCAAATCACGCGGACCTTGCCCTTACGGCGGACCACCTTGCAGGTGCCACAGATACGCTTGATGCTCGATCGGACCTTCATGACAGTCATCCCACTGGGGCCTCGGGCACCCCTTGAGGTGTGTGAGTGGACGAACCTTCCTTAACGCGCCGAAGGCCCCTTGGCGAACGCTCCCACCAGAGCGATCAAGGCCGACGACGATTCCACACCCCGGCACGCACAGCGCGGTCCGGGGCGGATCGACGAGTGTACGAGGGATCGGGGGCGTTTGCAAGTTTGGTGCCAACCGCCCGCTAGACCAAACAAAACCCTTCCGTAACTACGCAACCGTCGGCATCCATGCTGCCAGCAGGTCACGCCCCGCCTTGAGGTCGTTCAGGTCAATCATCTCATCCACGGTGTGGATGTACCGGGTGCCGATGGTCAGCCCCGCCGCCCGAGCCCCGGCCAGCGACTGCTGGATCGCCGCCCCGTCCTGACCGCCGCGGGGCAGGATCGACCGCTGCACCTTGATCTTGCTCTTCTTCGCGATGGCCTCAAGGTCATCGATCAGCCGGTAGTCGGAGATGATCGACCCGTCCATCACGTGCAGCACGGCCCCCTGGCCCTGCACGCTCACCGCCTCTTCCTTGGGCACGCCCGGGGTGTCACACGCCAGCGTCACGTCCAGCCCGATGCCGATGTGGGGCCGAACTTTGCTCGCGGCGGTCTTTGCGCCGCGCAGCCCCACCTCTTCCTGAGTGGTGAAGGCGACGTAGATCTCCGCGGCGTGGGGCTTCTTGGCCGCGTCGAGGGCGCGGACGCTCTCGATCCCCAGCCAGCACGCCACGCGGTTGTCCATGGCCTTGCTCACGGCCTTCTCGCCCACAATGGCGAACGGCTCGTGCAGCACGACCTTGTCGCCGATCGTGACCATCTTCTTCACCTTCGCCGCGGGCAGGCCGAGATCGAGGAAGAAATCCTTCACCTCGGGGATGCGCTTCTTGTCCTCTTCGCTCGCGGTGTGGATGGGC
>CAYZFW010000368.1:0-3693 GCA_964477615.1 uncultured Phycisphaeraceae bacterium
ATCCCCGGCCGCCCGCGCCCGCATCACGTCCACCTCGCCACACTTGTACAGCCCCAGCGCCAGATCGCGCCGGTGCTGCGTCAGTTGATCGGTCCGCAGCAGTTCCCGGCGGATCGCCAGCGACCGCGCGAAGTAGTCCGCCGCTTCGTCGAGCCTCTTCAGGTCGCGGTGCTCGTTCCCGACGCGCGTGAGGCTGATCGCCAAAGTCCGCCGCGCGTCAATGTCCGCCTCATCGGCGCTCGACAAGCCCTGCGCCACCGCAAGCATCCGCTCGTAGATCGGCAGCGCCCGCTCGTGCCCCGCCGCTTCCAAACTCTTCGACGCCTCCGAATCCGCCAGCACCCCCGCGCCAAGCCGGTGCGTCATCCCCACGCACATGTGCCCGAACCCCTGCGCATGCAGCGCCGTCCATAAGCCGCGCCGAAGATCCGCACTCTGCGGCGTCGCCGCCGACAACCTCTCAAACTCCTCAACCATCCTGCCGCTCTGCACAATCGCATCGCCGTACCGCGCCAGCGCCTCCTCGAACATCGCCTTCGCCCCCGCCGCGTCTGCTGGTTTTTCCGCAGTTCCCTTCGCCAGTTCCCCGCCGCGTCGAGACAGCGCCGACGCCGTGTTCATCACCACGTCAACCCGCGCGTTCCGCGCCGCCGCCAGCCGCCTCGCCGCTTCGGAAGATGCCGGCTCCTCGCGCAGCCGCTCCTCCCAGTGCGAGATGGCCCGCTCGTACCGCCCGCTCGCCTCCTTCTCGTACGCCCGGCACGTCTCGATGTCGTCCGACGCCGCGGCGATCCGCGACAGCGCATCCCCCAGTTCCGCCGTCGCCACCGCCCGCGCATCCAGCACCGGCAGCGTCTCCTTCGACCCCGCCGTCATCATCCCTAGCGCCTTGTCGTACCCCGCGACCGCCGCTTCGAGTTCCTCGCGGGCTTGCGCATGCCGCACCGACGCCGTGAGCGCCGCCGCCGTCTTCACCCGGCTCAGCGCCACGTCGGCGTGCGCCCGCGGATCATCCGGCATCGCCGCAAGCAGCTTCTCCCGGATCGCCCGCGCCCGCGCATACGCCTCCGCACCAGACGCCGAGCCGCCCACCCGCGGCTGGTTCAACGCCGTCTCCAGGTCCCCCACGCGGTCCGCCGCATCCGCCACCTCGCGCAGCAGCCCCACATCCTCCCCCGCCTGCGCCGCCAGCTGCTCCAGGTACGTCCGCGCCTCGCGCAGCATCGTCGCCCGCGCCTTCGTCGCACCCCGCAGCGGTGCGATCTCATCGTTGATGTCATGAATAAACGTCCGCGCCAGCCCGCGCACGGCGTTGAAGTTCTCGTCCGCCCGCTTCCGCTCCGCCGACTCCGCCGCCAGCGCCGCCTCGGCACGCGACCGCTGCAACGTCGCGTCACGCCACAGCCACGCCATCCCCGCCCCGAAAAGCACCACCAGCGCCGCGATCGTCCCCAGCGCCAGCACCTTCCCCTTGTTCCGCCGGGCGATCACCCGCAACTGGTACACCGCGCTGTCCCGCTTCGCCTCGATCGGAAACCCGCCCAAATAGTTCCGCACATCCCGCGCCAGTTCCCCCGCGTTCTGATACCGCCGCTCGCGCTCCTTCGCCAGCGATTTCAGCACGATGGTCTCGACCTCATCGTTGATCTGTCGCCGAATCGTGCTCGGTCGCTGCGGCGTCGCCCGGAGAATGTTGTCCAGCACATCCCGCATCGCCCCGATCACCTCGTACGGGAACTTCCCCCCCGTCAGCATCTGGTACAGGATCACCCCCAGCGAGTACACATCCGTCCGCACATCGATCTTGTCCGGGTGACCCTCCGCCTGCTCCGGGCTGGCCCACGGCAGACTCCCCACAAACTGCCCCGTCATCGTCATCATCTTCAGCGGCGACTCACCCCCATCATCCGACACCTCACCCGTCGCCACCTTCGCCAGCCCAAAGTCCAGCACGTGCGGCTCGTCCGACGTATCAACACGGATGTTCCCCGGCTTCAGGTCGCGGTGGATCACGCCCTTGAGATGAGCCGAGTTCACCGCGTCACAGATACGCGCAAACAGTTTCAGCGTCTCATCCAGCGTGCGCTCTTTCAGACTCATCCACTGGTCCAGCGGGTGCCCGCTGATGTAGTCCATCACGAAGTAGAACGCCCCGCCTGAAACCGCCGACGCCGGTGCCTGCCCAGAATCGATAATCGACACGATGTTCGGGTGGTTCATCTGCGCGAGAATCTCCACCTCGCGCTCGAACCGCGCCCGGTCCCGCGGCCCGGCGAACGGCCCTTCCCGCATCACCTTCACCGCCACCTTGCGCTTCGTCGCCTTCTGGATCGCCTGATACACCACCCCCTGCCCGCCGCGGTGAATCTCCTTGATCAACTCATACCCCGGGATCGTGTCCGGCGGGATCGTCGCCCACATCGACCGCGACGAAAGCGCCGGCCCCCCACTCCCGCCAGAGCCCCCCGCCCCCCCAGCTCCCCCCGATCCACCACTCCCACCCCGCGCTGCCGCACGAGCCGCCGCGATCAAATCCAGATCGCGCGGCGACCCCGCACCCGGAGCACCGCTCGCGCCTGGACCACCGACGGGGGTTGGAGTTTCCGATGACATCGCGGGCCGCACCTCCGCGGCTGACTGTAAAGGCGAACCCCACCGCCCGGACTCACGCGCCGCCCACCCCTTTCCACGAATTCCAAAACCTACCCCTTGACATATTCCGTATTTGGCATATATTTAGATCATGGCCCGATCACCCGCAACCCTGGACACATTCGGCGCGATCGCCGACACCCGCCGACGGGCCATCCTCAGCACCCTCGCCACCACCGGCCCCCTCCCCGTCAACGACCTCGTCGCAAGCCTCGGCTGGCCCCAGCCCACCGTCTCGAAGCACCTCGCCGTTCTCCGCAGCGCCGGCCTCGTCGGCGTCCGCCGCCTCGGCCGCCAGCGCGTGTACCGCCTCAACGCCGAGAACCTCCGCCCCGTCCACGAGTGGGCCAGCTTCTTCGAGAAGTTCTGGATGGGTCAGTTGCTCCGCATCAAGGAACTCGCCGAGAGCGACGCACAGATCAACACCCCCGTCCCCCCTCCTGCCCCACCCGCCCCACCACTCAAGATCAACCCGGAGCCTTCCAATGCAAACCCTCACCTCTGAAGAAGTGCGCACGCTGAGCATCAGCAAGTCACTCGAGATCGCCGCTACCCCCGAGCGCACCTTCGCCGCCGTGCTCGCCGAACTCGGCCCCGGCAGCGTGATGCCCGACGGCAGTTCACTCAACTTCAAACTCGAACCCTGGGTTGGCGGTCGCTGGTACCGAGACCTCGGCAACAACACCGGACACTTCTGGGCTCACGTCCAGGTCATCAAACCGCCGACACTGCTCGAACTCCACGGCCCGATGTTCATGTCGTACCCCGCCATCTCCCACGTGCAGTACCGCCTCACCGCCAACCCCAAAGGCACCACCCTCACCCTCATCCACCGCGCCATGGGCCTGATCCCCGCGGAACACGTCGAGGGCGTCAGCGACGGCTGGGACCACGGCCTCCGCCGCATCCGCACCGTCGCAGAAAGCCCCAAGTAACCGACACGACAAAGAGCGTACTTCCGACCACAACCTCGAGTCACCGCTGGCAAGCGCAGACCGCCGATCACCACTCCGCAGGCCCGTAGGGCCGAAAGTCCGTTGC
>CAYZFW010000369.1:0-304 GCA_964477615.1 uncultured Phycisphaeraceae bacterium
ATGATCGCCGCGAACGGTGGCAATCACCCACTTGATGCCTTGATGCCTTGATGCCTCGGTGCCTGCAGTCTTGAACACAATCGTCTTCAGCATGTTCCGCGGCTTGACCTTCATGAACTCCCCGACCTGCTCGATCCCCGGCAGCCCCGGCGTGTGGACCTCCTGCAGTTCGCCCGCAGGTGCGCTCATCAGATCGAACGGGCGCGGGCCCGTCTCACACTTCTCCACGTTCGCGGCGTAGCCCGAAGCCGGGCACGTCAGGATCGTGTCCTCACCAGAATCGCAGTTCACCATGAACTCGTGC
>CAYZFW010000369.1:314-3689 GCA_964477615.1 uncultured Phycisphaeraceae bacterium
CGACATGGGGCCGCTCTCGGCCTCGACGGCGGTGAAGTCCAGCCCGCAGCGCGTGAAGATGTTGGTGTACGCCCGGTACATCGCGTCGTACGCCTCGTTCAGCCCGCCGAGGCCTTCCACCTTCAGGTGGAACGAGTAGGCGTCCTTCATGATGAACTCGCGGCACCGCAGCAAGCCGGCGCGGGGGCGTGCCTCGTCCCGGAACTTCGTCTGGATCTGGTACAGGTTGACCGGCAGCGCCTTGTAGGACGACACGCTGCCTTTCACCAGTTCGGTGATGGTCTCCTCGTGGGTCGGGCCGAGCGCCACCTTCATGCCCTTGCGATCGTCGAGCTTGAACAGCAGATCGCCGTAGGCCTCGTGGCGCTTGGTGCCCTCGTAGAACTCCATCGGCACGATCACCGGCATGAACAGCTCGGAAGCCCCGGCCCCGTCCATCTCCTCGCGCACGATGGTGCTGATCTTGGTCAGCGTCCGCCACGCCAGCGGCAGGTAGTCGTACACGCCCGCGGTGACGCGCCGGATGAACCCGCCGCGCGACAGCAGCTTGTGGCTGGGGCTCTCGGCGTCGGAGGGCGCGTCCTTGCTGGTGGGGATGAGCGTGCGCGACCAGTTGTGGATCACGCCGTGGCGGGAGGTGGA
Source organism: uncultured Phycisphaeraceae bacterium (assembly GCA_964477615.1). Lineage (GTDB taxonomy): Bacteria > Planctomycetota > Phycisphaerae > Phycisphaerales > UBA1924 > JAFLCM01. The sequence continues at coordinate 957 of CAYZFW010000369.1, forward strand.
GATGGGCGAAACGCGGTGGCTTGCGGTCGTGGACATAGGGCGGAGAGTGTAGCGGGCGTGTCCGCGTGACTCGACCTCCGGAGGTCTCAATGCGGTGGTTCTTCCGCGGCCACCGAGGAGGATCGCCGCATCAGTGTCAGTACGTGAAGTTCGCGTTGGGGTCGGTTGTGCTCAGGGTCGAGGGGGCGGAGTTCCCGTTGACGGCAGCCACGTTGGTGCCTGCAACGACGATGGCCCCGAAGGAGTTTCCCGCCGCGATGCTGTAGTTGGCGGTCGTGTTGCCGCCGCAGGAGTTGCCAATGATGATGGCCTTTGCTCCGGTTACCTGGATGCCGAAGTCGGCGTCGGTGCAGTGGTTGCCCTCGATGCGGACCTTGTTGCCGCTGGCGAAGATGCCCGCCCCAGTTCCGAAGATGCCGTTGTTCTCGCAGATGTTGTTGCGGATGAGGCAGTCGCCCGTGGCACGGATACCGTGTCCACGGTTGTTGCGGACGGCGCAGCGATCGACGGTCACGCCGCCAGACCCGCAGTCGATGCCGTTGCCCTGGCACTGTCCAACGACGCAGTCAAGCACCGAAAACTCGGAGTCCAGGGAGCCGATCCCATTGCCAGCGGCGCCGAGGACGGTGCACTTCGAGACGAGGGTGAAGCCAAGAACAGTGATGCATTCGCCCGAGGTCGAACGGACGGCGCAGTCGGAGACCAGCGAACCGGTGCCGGCGTAAATGCCGGTGGTTCCCCCTCGGACGGTGCAGGAGGTCACGCGAGAGCTCGAGCCGCACTGAATCCCGAACGACGCCGTCGGTCCCGCCAGCACGGAACAGTTGACGACTCGGCTGGAGTCGACGACAAGGATCCCTCCGTCCCCATTCGAGTCGGCGTTGATATTCTCGACGAGAACGTTCGCCGTACTGACCGAAGAGGCCATGTCGACGCCGTCGTCGCCCCAGGCGCGCACGGTTCCATTGCGGATCACGATGTTGTTCGTGCCGAATTCCGAGCAGTTGATGCCATCAAGCGAGCCGGCCACGCCGGTGAGGTCGAAGCCGTTGAGGTCGATCGTGACCCCGCTGGAGGTGATTTCGATCCCGTGCTTACCCGCGACGCCCGTGATGTTCCCGGTGAGGTAGTACGAGCCCGGCTGGGTGATCTTGAACAGGCTGGGCGAGGCGTCGCTGTCACCGGGCGTGGTGGTCTCGTTGACCGCGAGCCGCGGCTCCGGCCCCGGCGTCGGCGCAACCGGGCCCGGCGGTGGGTTGATCGGCCCGGCGGAGGCTGGGGCCGTGAGGACAAATGCCGCGGCGATTGTGAGAACAGCGGCGGCTTGAGTGTGACTCGGGATGAGGCTCATGGGCTGCCCTTTCAGTGGCGGAGGTGCTCACCGTGAGAAGTTCGCGTTTGGGTCCGACGTATTGAGGTTGCCGCCGGCCGATGGACCATTGACGGCCTGACCGGCGGCGGCGGTGCGGTCGATGATCGGGCCGTAGAAGTTGTTGACGCCGATCGTATAGTCGGTGGTGTTGTTCACCGAGGTGTTGCGGATGATGAAGGTGCCCGTGCCCTCGATGTCGAACCCGACATCGGAGGTGCTGCAGTGGTTGCCCTCGACGCGGCACTGGTCGCCGGTGACGCGGATGGCGGCACCGGTACCGATGAAGCCCGCTTCAATGACTTTGTTCTCAGTGATATGGGAGCGGTTGTTGGCGCGGATCCCGTCTCCCTTGTTCGTGGAGGCGAGGCATCCCGTGATGGTCGACCCGGTCCCGATGATGAAGCCCGCGCCGGTGGACGGTCCGGGTGAGGCGTTCGTTGACGTGTTGCTGTTGGAGATACAGGAAGTGAACACGCAGCCGCCCTGACACTCGAAGCCAGCGGAAATGGACTGGTTGCTGGTGTTCTGGGTGGCGACGCAGCCATTGAAAGTGCAGGCGATGCTCACGTCGAAGCCGTACTGGGCGTCGTTGGCGTTGGCTGTGCAGTTCTCGAAGGTACAACCGATGCCGGCGTTGAAACCGTCGCCGGCGTTGGACCTCGCGTCACAAGCTCGGAAGATCGAACCATTCTCAGTGAAGAAGCCGCCTGCACCGTTGTCTGATGCGGTGCAGGCATCGAAGGTGACGCCGTTCAAGGTGCTGTAGCCCGCCAGGGCGTTCCTGCTGGCGGTACAGCGGGTGAGGGCGCTGTCGGAGGGCACGGCAAAGCCGTTTGCGGAGTTGAGCGCGGCGTGAACGCCTTCGATCACGCAGCCTGTAAGGGATGGGGTGAGGAGGTTGATGCCGGATCGTCCCCAGCCTGTGACAGCGCCGTTGCGGATGGTGATGCCGCTGTAGAACGTGCTGAAGGCGTGGGTGACGCCATCAAAGTTGCCGCTGCCGATACCGCTGCCGGTGATGGAGAAGCCGTTGAGATCGAGGACGATGCCGCCCGAGGCCAGTTCGATCCCGTGCTTGTTGGCGACACCGGAGATGTTGCCGGTGAGGTAGTACGAACCCGGTGCGGCGATGCGGTACACGCTGTCGGCGTCCCCCGGCGTTGTGGCCGATGAAACCGGCGTCCGCGGCTCGGGTCCGGGCGTCGGAGCGACCACTCCAACGGGCGGCATCAACGGACCACCCCGCGACGAGGCAACCAGCCCGAGCAGCGAACAGAAAGCGACAAGGAATCCAGGAGTCCGCGGCGTCTCATTCAGCATGGTGTCACTCCAGCATTGGCTTTTGGAAGGCGAAGGGTCAT
>CAYZFW010000370.1:0-3662 GCA_964477615.1 uncultured Phycisphaeraceae bacterium
CCGAGGTGACCGCCGCGTGGCGGGCGTGGCTCACGAGGACCCCGAGTGCCCCGGCGGCTCGCTCGAACTCGCCCGCCTTCAGCAGGCGCACCGCCTCCTGCTGCGGTGTGAGGGCCACGACGACCGGAAGCGGTGGGAGGGCCTGTGGGTCGAGTCGGCGGGAGGTCACGCCGAGCGGTTCGTTGGGGTTTCCCAGCCGGTAGCCCCAGGGGACGTTGCCGCGCCAGTAGCCCAGGCCCCAGGGGTAGTCGTTGCCGTACCAGTACACCAGGCCGCCGGAGGGGCACGAGATCGGTGGGTACACGCTCGGCGGCGTCGGCGGTACGGGTTGGACGGGCGGAGCCGGTTGCACCGGCGGCGGGGCGACGACCGGGGCGTTCGAGTTACCACCCCCCCCGGGCGGCACGGGCTGCGGAGCGGGCGGGATGAGCACGGGGTCGGCGGCGACTGCCACGGGCGCGAACGCCCCCAGCAGCGCGGCGAGCGCGACGATCCCCGGAATGACGTAACGACGCTCGGGCATGGCGGGAGTCTCCACAGCAATGGTACGGACACCGACGGAGGTGCGATGCACCGGTCCGAAGACGGTTCCGCATGCTGCGCGCCCAATCCGCGTCACTGTCAGGTTTTTTTCAGGGGTTTCCGCAGGACAAACAGCCCGTACGCGGCGACGTCGGGGCGTTGCCAGCGGTCTCCGGCGAGCATGGGGGCATCGTGGCCCTCTTCGTCGACGACGCCGACGACCTCCCACTTGGTCTTGCGCAGGATCGCGGCCCACTGCGTACCTGAGTAGCACCGCAGGTTGTAGGTGTTGTCGTGGTGGCGTTCGGCACCGCCCCGAGAAACAGTCAGGTGGTTGAGGATGGGTTCATCGCGCGAGCCGGGCGTGGGCGGGATGAACTGGGCCATCTGGATGACGCGGACACCGGCGCGTGTGGCCTTGAAGACGGCCTCGCTGGGGAACTCCGCGCCGTAGTGGGTGAGGCCCATGCCGACGCAGTAGACGCCGCCGGGGCGGAGGCTGTCCCACATGGAACGGAGATGGGCGAGCATGGCCTTGTCATTTGGGAGGTGGCGGATGGAGTTGATGAGGCAGAAGGCGAAGTCGGCGCCGTTGGGGGCGACGGATTTCTTTGGGGGCTCGATCTTCGTCATGTCGCCGACGCGGAGGTCGCCGGTGAGGGCACGCTTGCGGAACTCCACGCGGGCGTAGGTGATCATTTTGGGGTTGAGATCGATGCCCACGACGGCGCGCCCGCGGGCGGCGGCGACGCGGAGGTAGCGGCCGCTGCCGCAGGCGGGCTCGAGCCACACGCGTTTGCGGCGTCTGCGTGCGACGGGCGACTCGGCGGGATTCGGGAGGCAGAATCGGCGCTCGATGGCTTCGAGGCCGTCGACCTCGGCGTGGGTGCCGGGCCAGTGGACGATGTCGTACCACAGGGGGTGGTCGTACCAGTCAAGGGTGTCCGTCGGAGCGCGACGTTTGGCGGGGGTTTGGGGTTTTCGCGTCCTGGGCATAGGTGGGCGGTAAGGTAGCGGGTGATGAAGCCCCTCATGAAGCCCGCGCTGTGTTTCGCCGTTGCTTTGCTGGCGGTGCTCGCGCCGTTGCAAGCGCTCGCGGGCCTGAAGTTCGCGGTGTCGTTTGATGCGGGCGTGCGTGCGTCTCCCGTTTCGGGGCGGCTGGTGGTGTACCTGATCCGTCCGGGGGCGAAGGTGGGCGAGCGGGCCCAGCCGAGCGATGCGCCGTTCTTTGGTGATCCCCAGCCGTGCGCGGGCATCGACGTCAAGGAACTTGCGCCAGGGAGCAAGGTGATTGTGGACGACGGCGCGGCCGCGTACCCCGAGGCGCTCTCGAAACTGCCGAAGGGGTCCTACCGCGTTCAGGCGGTGCTGGACCAGGTGCGCGACAACTCGAACTGGCGGCGCGAGGCGGGAAACCTCTATTCGAAAACAGTCACGGTCGAGATCGACCCCGCGTTGGAGGGCGTTCACGCGATCGTGCTGACGGAGGTGACGAAGCCGCGCACACCGTCGCCGGTTGAGGGGGCGGAGATTTTCGAGCACCGCTCGAAGATGCTCTCGGAGTTCCACGGGCGCGACATCGTGATGAAGGTGGGCGTGGTGAAGCCGATCGACTGGCAGGAGGGGCGGTCGTACGCCGCGGTGTACGAGGTGCCGGGCTACGGCGGGGATTCGCGGACAGCGCTGATGATCGCGCGGGGGCGGACGCCCGAGCGCGTGGCGTCGATGCCGCAGGCGGAGCACGAACTGTGGTCGGCGGCGTTCCGCATCGTGCTCGACCCCGAGAGCGGCACGGGCACGGGGCACACGCTGTTTGCGGATTCGGACAACAACGGCCCGTGGTCGCGGGCGCTGGTTGAGGAACTGATCCCGGCGCTGGAGGCCAAGTACGGGCTGATTCGGCGTGCCGAGGCCCGGTTGATCGCGGGGCACTCGTCGGGGGGGTGGTCCAGCCTGTGGCTGCAACTGACGCACCCGAATTTCTTCGGCGGCGCATGGCCCAGCGCGCCCGATCCGGTGGACTTCCGCGCGTTCCAGCGCACAAACATCTACGAGGACGCGGGCATCTACCTCGACACGCGCGGCGACGACCCGACCAAACCAACCCCGAGTTTCACGACGCTCTCAGGCGAGGTCACGATGACCGTGCGGACGGAGAACCTGGTGGAAGAGGTGATCGGGCCGAGGAACACGTCGGGGCAGCAGTGGGATTCGTGGAAGGCGGTGTTCGGCCCGCGCGGGGCGGACGGCCTGCCAGCGGATTTGTTTGATCCCAGAACAGGGATGATCGACCGTACGGTCGCGGAGGCCTTCCGGCGCTATGACATCGGGGAACTGCTGCGGAAGAATCCGGAGAAGATCGGACGCGTGTTCCGTGAGAAGGTGCGGCTGATCGTGGGGGACGCGGACAACTACGGGCTTGAACTGGCGGTGATGCTGCTCGACGAGGACCTGCAGCGACTGTGCACCAAGCACGGAATCGAGAGTGGGGCGGGTTACGTCAAGGTCCTGCCCGGTGACCACGGGACGGTGATGGCGAACCCCGAGGCGCGGAACGCGCGGGCGGAGATGATCGAGTGCCTGCGGGCGAGCGGGGTGCTCGAGAAATAGGCGGTTCTCCAAAGGCGCGGGGAAGCCATGCCTGAGCATCGTCCTCGATGCTCAGGATCGAGCGATCCTAAACTTCTCGGGTTCCCACACGCACGCTCCGCTGCGCGAATGTCGAAGGATGTACGTCGTGACCGCGTGATAATGCCCTTCGTCCCGGATTCGGACGATGTGGCTGCGTTGGCCCCACATCCGGCCTTCGATCTCTCCGCAGAGTTTCCGCGACGCGACCTGCTTCGCGACCCCGACAGGCCCGCGTGCATCGGCTTCTCCGATCCGCAAGAGCGTGTGGACATGGGTGGCACAGACGCAGAGGGCGCGGACCGCGACGCACTGATCGTGCAGCTTTGCGACAAGAACCTCGCACACGACCGCTCGGTGCGCGGGTACCAGCGTGACCGTTGTTCTCAGCAGCGACTTCGCGTGTTTGTGCAGGCCCGCGTGCTCACCGGGTGGTGGTGGGTTCCTGTAATCCCCGCGGGAGTGGACACGATGATCGTGATCGCGGAAGCCGCGCGAGTCACCGGCCGCGG
>CAYZFW010000371.1:0-3643 GCA_964477615.1 uncultured Phycisphaeraceae bacterium
CGGGTACCACGGCAGGGCGTCGAGCGTGGTGGTGAGCGGGACGGAGATCGTGCGCCCGCGCGGTCAGACGAAAGCGGACGATGCCCCCGGGGGGCCGGTCACGCCTCCGGTGTTCGGCCCGTGCAAGATGCTGGACTACGAGCTCGAGATGGGGCTGATCGTCGGCACCGGGAACGCGATGGGAGACCCGATCGAGATCGACGAGGCGCGGTCGATGCTCTTCGGCATGGTGCTGCTCAACGACTGGTCGGCGCGGGACATGCAGAAGTGGGAGTACCAGCCGCTGGGGCCGTTCCTGGCCAAGAACTTCGCGACGACCATCTCGCCCTGGGTGGTGACGATGGACGCGCTAGAACCGTTCCGGTGTGCCGCGGCGAAGCGTGAGCCGGGCGACCCCGCGCCGCTGGACTACCTGATGAACAGTGAGGATCAGAAGTCCGGGGCGTTCGACATCCAGATGGAAGTCCTGCTGCGCACGGCGAAAATGCGCGAAAGCAAGGCCCCCGAGCACCGCCTCAGCCTCGGCAACCTGAAAGACCTCTACTGGACACCCGCACAGCTCCTGACGCACCACACCAGCAGCGGCTGCAACATGGACCCGGGTGACCTCATCGGCACAGGCACGGTGAGCGGCCCCAACCCCGAGTCGCGCGGCTGCCTGCTGGAACTGACATGGGACGCGCCCGGCAAGCCGCGCGTGCCGATCCAACTCCCCGGCGGCGAAACCCGCACCTTCCTGCAGGACGGCGACGAGGTGATCCTCCGCGCGTTCTGCGAGAAGCCGGGGTTCAGGCGAATCGGCTTCGGCGAGTGTCGGGGGATCATCCGCCCCGCCTCCGCGTAAAGATTGGCTGCTGTTGGGGTGCTGCCTGCACAGGAGTCGAATTTTGACCGCGCGGTGCAAGATCGGCTTTTCGAGGCGACATCAGGGGGCAGTTCCCGCCGCGGGTTGCCGGTTCGTGTCGACGGTGTCGACGCGGGCGGCCCGCAGGGACAATCGAACCTGAGAGCGGAGCGTGCGCGCCCCACGGCGTGGCGCGGCTGCTCTGATCCATACAAGGAGCCTTGTCATGCGGAGTGTCCGCGCTGTTGTCGCGTCGTTGTCGGTTCTTGGTGTCGCGGGCCTTTCGGACGGGGCGGTCCGGTTTGTGAAGTTTGACGCCGTGGGGGCGAACAACGGGGCCTCGTGGGCCGACGCGTTCACGTCGCTGCAGTCGGCGCTCACGGCGGCGGCGACGGGCGACGAGGTGTGGGTGGCGCGCGGCACCTACACGCCCGCCACGCCGGGCACCGCTTTGGCCCGCACGGTCTCGTTCCAGATGAAGTCGGGCGTCAAGATCCTCGGCGGCTTCAACGGGACCGAGACGGCGGCCAACCAGCGCAATCCACGCCTCAATGTTTGCGTGCTCTCGGGCGACATCAACGCCGACGACGTGCCGAACTTCGGCAACCGCGGAGACAATTCTTTCCGTGTCGTCCGCGCATCGGGCGTCGCTTCCTCGGGCGTGCTGCAAGGGTTTGTGATCCGCGGCGGCAACGCCGACGGCACGGGCCAGGAAAACGCCGGTGCGGGCATCGATATCGCCGGCGGCGGGCCCAGCATCCTGCACTGCATCGTGCGGGACAACCGCGCGTTCCGCGGCGGTGGCATCCAATCCGTGAACTCCTCCGCGCTGCTCAGCCATCTGGTGGTCACAGGCAACCGTGCCGACACGGTCGGAGCCATCGACGTGCAGGGCCCGGGCAACGTCCTGATCGGGCAGTGCACCATCGTGGCCAACACCTCGACCTTCAACAACTCCGCCGCGGTGAGCTACCTCAACACCACGCTGGGCGCCGTGCGAGCGAGCATCCTCTGGGGGAATTCCAACCCACAGGGCCAGGGCGCAGCGGCACAGATCAGCTTCTCGAGCGCTGGCTCGGCACAGATCGGTGGGTCGGTGGTGCAGAACAGCACCAGCGCACTGGGCTTCGGCGTGGTCGCGGACGACCCGCTCTTCATCTCCGCGCTCGGGGCCGACGGCTCCGCCGGCAGCGGCGACGAGGACCTGCGGCTCAGGCCCGGATCGCCGAGCATCGACCTCCTGACGTCCATGGTGCTCGATGACGATCGCGGCGATCAGGACGGCGACGGCAGCACGAGCGAGCAGGTTCTGTTTGATGCGGCCTGGGTGTCACGGATCTCGAACGACCCCGCCACCCCGAACGCCGCAGGGAACACCGTCGATCACGGCGCGTACGAGTTCCAGGGAACCAGTTGCCCCGGCGACATGGACGCCAACGGCGTCGTCAACACCATCGACCTCGCCAGGTTCCTCGCGGTGTTCGGCGACGAGGGCGAGCCGCTCCGCGTCGGTGATTTCAACGCCGACGGGCTGGTGAACACGGCGGACCTCGTGATGTTCCTCAGCCAGTTCGGCGTGCCGTGCGTGTGACGAGCAGGCGACACCATCGCGGTTTCGACGGGCACGCGGCGAAGCGTGCCCATTTCATTCCCGCTTGAGCCATCCCACGCGGGCCACGTCGAACGCATTCAGCATGCCGAGCGCTGTCGGGTTCGACTCGGACCGCAGGCGGTCCGCGCACCCGCTGAAACGGGCGAGGGACAGAGTCGTAGCATGGAGACCCTCACCAAAGGACCATTCATGAATCACTACCACATGTGGTGCAACCTGCGTGAATCGCGCAAGGACCTCGAGTTCAGCGCCAACGTGCGCGCATACCTCGATCACCTCAAGGGGCAGGGGCTCATCGAGCGATGGTCTCTGCAGCGCCGCAAGTTCGGCTTTGGTCCGCCGGGGCTCGGGGAGTTCCACATTGTCGTGAGCACGAAGGACCTGGCGCAGTTGGACGCCGCCTTCGGCGTGGTCGCCACCCGCGCCGGCGAGGTCGAGCGCCTGCATCACCCGGTGTACTCGATGGTCACGGATTTCGTCAGCGCGCTCTACCGCGACTTCCCGGACCCCGAGCGCGTCACGTCTTGATCTGGAGTGGTTATTCGCCGCGCGCAGGCCGTCGGATGCGTCCGCGGCACGTCCCGGAATCGGGTCGTTGTCCGCTCTCCAAACGGGGTACGGTGTTCGCCTGAGCGCCTGTGCCGCCTGTGCGCCCGCCCGATCATGGGAATCTGAGAACCGTTCTGGCTTGCGGGTCGAAGACCGTGCATAGTCAAAGTGTGTCGGCACCCCTGCTGTGTTGTGGGGAGCCGGCCACCGGGAGTACGGGCCGATGAACATGACCAAGAACCGTGTGGTGTGTGGCGTCACGATTCTCTCGCTGGTTTCGATCGCAGGCGCGTCGCAGGGCGCGATCATGATCGGCTCGAACGCCGTTGCGGGTGTCGGCAACACCGCCGCCACCTTTACCGGCTCGCTCGACTACACGCCGCTGACCTCGACCACCGGTCAACTGACCGTGGTGCTGACAAACACTTCCGACGTGGCCCTGAACGCCCGTCTGACGGCGTTCGTCTTCAACGCCGGCGACGCGGCCAGCCCGACTTCGCTGCTGCTGTCGGCTGTCGGCGGCACGCTGAGCAACATCTCCAACGGGAGCGCCCAACCTTTCGGCGACTCCTTCGTCGGTGGTGCGGGTGTCAACGGCGGCTTCGAGGGCGGCGGCAGCCCCAACAACGGCCTGGCCC
>CAYZFW010000372.1:0-3639 GCA_964477615.1 uncultured Phycisphaeraceae bacterium
CATAGAGAAGTGGTCCTTTTATTGGCTGGGGGGCGGCTTATGTAACTGCGCAATGTGGGTCGAGTGTGCGTACGGGTGGCGGAACTCGCGGATCGACCACCCGCCGTTGGCCGCACTGGTGGCGTGGCAGGAGGCGCAGCCGCTGCCCATGAGCCCCCGGTGCGGATCCTGATTGGCGTGGCACGCGTTGCAGTCGAGGGCTAGCTCGCGCGGGTTGATCCGAGAGTGCGGCGCCGACCGCGATGAGGCCACGCCGAGGGCCGCGAGGATTGTTCGGGCATCCCCCTCGGTGAGCGCGCCGCTGGACGCTGACTTCGCGGCGTGATCGACGAGTGCGGCGTGAACCATGTCGATTGGGCGGCGCTCGCGTCCAAGGTGCTCGACATGACACGCCGAGCACGTCCCGACGTCGGCGTGGAACCGCGTGCTCTGCTTGGCGAGAAGGCCCTCGGTCGCCGGGCCCGATGCGTGGCACGCCACGCACTTGTCAGCCGTCGGCCCCTGGTGCGGAGTGTGGCACGCCTCGCAGCGGTCAGCGAGGAACTCATGCTTCAAGGAGAGCCGGCCCGGGTTCACGAACTCGCCCCACCCGGGCACCGCGGACGTGCCGCCACGGTGCGACATCAGCGGGAGCGCCGCGGCCGCACCCAGAGCGCCGAGCGTCACGACCGCGTAGATGATCTCAATCCTCTTCATGGCAGCCACCTGATTCCGAAGTACCACGCCGACCAGACATGAATGGCCAGGAGCGCGTAGAGCACGATGGCGATGACGATGTGGCACGCGAGCCACCGGCCGAATGCGTCCTTGACGACCTCGTGGGACTTGATGGCGTATTCGAGGTCGGCCATCGACTCCGACAGCCGAATCGCTCGCTCGCGCACGCCGGGTGGGCGGCCAGCGCCCGCGGCCGGATCGGCGACGAAGAAGGGGGCGGCCAGCCGCGAGAAGAACCCCGCGAACGGCCGCAGGGCCGCGGCTGCCTCGGGCTCCTTGGCCAGCTCGCCGGCCGTCCGCTCGTAGGCGACGCGCATTCCGGCGAGCATCTGCTGCTGCTCGCGCGTGTCGGCGCTCAAGCGGCCCATGAGGTAGCGTCCTACGAAGCCGCTCACCGCGACGATGAGCATCATCGCAGTTAGCGCGATCCCCAGCGGGCTCTCGAAGCGGTGCCCGCTGTGCAGTACGCCGAGGATCGGCCCGAGCACGCCCGCGTAGATGTGGACGGCCAGCAGGGTGCGCATCGACACCACACGCGTCACCGGTCCCTTGAGGAACGAGATGCGCTTGACCAACAGGTACGCGAGCGGCACGAGCATCAGAGTGGCCGCGGAAATCCCCAGCACGCCGCCCGCGAGGCTGCCCGGGAAACGCGGGTCGCGGTGGACGGAGAACCCGAGCGCCAGCACCAGAAGGAGCAGCAGCAATCCGGTCACAATGGCCCGTTCGCGTTCCTGCATTGCTCAGGCCTCCACCTCGAGGTTGGTCGTCGTCTGGGCCTGGCACGCGAGGACGATTCCGCTCGCCTTGTCCTCGGGCGACAGCGCGTCCTCGACGGCCATCGTCACTGATCCCTTCCTGAGCCTGACTTTGCATTGACCGCAGGTGCCCGCTCGGCAGGAGTTGTCGATGGCCACGCCAACGTGCTCGGCGGCCTCAAGCACGCTCGTGCCCGCCGGTAACGGCGCCGATCGGTTGGAGATGGTGAATGCCACCACGGGCGTCGCTGGCGAAGGCTCGACCATCGCGGCCTGGACCGTCGCCTGCCGGTCGCCCTTGCTGCCCGCCGGGCCGAAGGCCTCGGTGCGGATCTGCTCACCGGGGACGCCGAGCTCCAGCAGCATCGCTCGCGTGGCGTCCATCATGGTTGCCGGCCCGCAGAGGTGGACCCTACGGCGTGCGATATCCGGCACGGACTGGGTGATGAGTTCCTTGGCCATGCGACCCTTCGGACCCATCCATGCAGTGCCGTCGGCGCGGGACATGGTCGCGACGACGTGCAGCTTCGGGTGCCGCTTCTGAAGGCGTTCGAGTTCTTCCCTGAACAAGAAGTCCGCCGAGGTGCGGCAGGCGAAGAGCAGGAAGATGTCCTTGTCCCAACCCTTGTCCGTAAGCGATCGCACCACGCTCATCAGGGGAGTGATGCCCACGCCGCCGCCGATCAGCACGATCCCGTCCGCCTCGGCGCCCGTGAACGTGAAGCGGCCCTGCGGCGCGGCGACCTGCAGCAGGTCGCCCGGCGCCACGCGGTCGTGCAGATACCGCGAGACCACACCCTTCTCCTCGCGCTTGACCGTGATCTCCACGTATCCCCGCTGCTCGGCAGAAGACGCGATCGTGTACGACCGCTTGGTGGTGCTGCCCGCCTGGGCCACAGCGAGCGTCAGGAACTGCCCTGGCAGGAACTCGAAGGGCACCGGCCCGCCCGTCGGATTGACGAGTCTGAAGGTCTTGATCTCCGGCGTCTCGTCGAAGACGTTGGCGACGCGGAGCGAGCCGCTCCAGGTGCTTGGCGACTGTTGCACGCGATCGGACACGGAGGCCGCGGGTGGAGCGGACTGCGGCTTGATGCCCGACGACCCTGCGACGGGCGGGGTGGGGGTCGATACAGCGACCAGAGCGCCCGGCGGCGGTTCCGTCAAGCGTGCCAGCAGAACGGCGGCCCGCCTCATCTTGACGACGTACATCAGCACCATCACGACCGCGAACCCAATCAACAGGACCATGACCGTCCAGTGCCACAGGGACCAGCCCAGCCACCCGTGCGTCATGGGGGGCGCGGGCGTTGGCAGGTTCAGTTCTCTCTTGAACCACTCGAGCGCGATCTGCTGGGGCGAAGCGCCCGCGGCGGCGGCGCGGTGGGCCGCGAGACCGCTGCCGAACCGGGCGACGCCCTCCCGCATTTGTCCCACCGCGTCCTGCATCGCGGCGTAGTCGTTTCGGGTCGCGGCTTCCTGGAGCGCATGGAGCGCGCCCGACAACCCCCGCGTCCCCGACTCCATGCGCGCATGTGCGTCGCGCTGCAGTTCGGCGAGTTGTTCTGGAGTCAGTGCGGGGAGCCCCATGAGCCGTGGGTACAACTCCTTCGGCGGTGTCGTCCCCATGCCCTGCATCATGTCCGCCATGCCCGACATCGCGCCTGTGTCGGTGGAGGTTGCTGGCAGAGACTGCGGCGATTCTGCGGGCGCGGGATGGTGCTTGGCGTGCTCCTCGGGACTGACCTGCGCTGCCACAGAGAGCGACAGGCAGAGCGCGATGCCGAGGCTGAGCGACAAGACAGCCTGCCCGAGTCTCATGCGTCGACCTCCCGAGGCGCCGGCAGGCCGTCTCTCTCGAAGATGTCGCCATCGGGAAGCCCGACGACCGCGCGCAACGCCGCGAATGCCGTGGCGTCGATCTTGCTGCCGCTCAGCGCGGACATCTCTGCGAGCGCTGCGCTGGTATCCGCGGGCGTGTGGTAGGGCCTCGGCTCAGTGAGTGCCGCGTACACGTCCGCGACGCGCAGGATGTTGGCCGCGGAGTCGATCGCGTCGGCCAGCAACCCGCGCGGATAGCCGCTGCCGTCCGGGCACTCGTGGTGTTGAGAAACGATCCTCGCGATGGCGTCGGTCCCCGGGATTGCCCGGAGCATGGAGACGGCGA
>CAYZFW010000373.1:0-3633 GCA_964477615.1 uncultured Phycisphaeraceae bacterium
ACAGGAACCGCCCCTCCATCACGCACGCCGAGATCGCCGCGATGTCCGGTGCCGGCGGGCGGTCCCCCGTCAGCCGCGGCACCACCTCACGCACCGCCGCGTGGGCCCGTTCGACGCCCGCGCCGCTCTTCAAGGGCCGGTGGTACTCGATGGCCTCGCTCGAACACAGCAGTTCAATCGACACCACCGCCGCAGCGAGTTCGACCGCACGCCGCGCCTTGGCGCACGCACGCGGGCCGAACGAGTTGTAGTCCTCCATCCCCGCGCTGGTGGGGATGTTCACCACGCTTGCGGGCGAGCACAGCGTGACGATCTCGTTGCAGCACGCCGCGGCGGTGTACTGCGCGATCATCAGCCCCGAGTTCAACCCCGGCATCGGGGCCAGGTGCGGGCGAAGGTGCATCTCCGGGTCGGCGGCGCTCAGCAGGTGGTACACCCGCCGCTCGGCGATCCCCGCCACGTGTGACATCGCCAGCGCGAGATGGTCCATCGGCAGCGCGAGCGGCATGCCGTGGAAGTTCCCCGCCGAAACAACATCAGCCTCCTCCGACTCGATGCCTTGATGCCTTGATGCCTCGATGCCTCCGGCGAAGACAAGCGGATTATCCGTCACCGCACCCAGTTCCGCCTCAACGATCCCCCGCACATGGTCGAACGCGTCGAGTGCCGCACCCAGCACCACCGGCGCGCAGCGCAGCGAGTACGGGTCCTGCACGCGTGGGTCGTTCTCGCTGTGGCTGGGGATGATCTCGCTCCCCGCCAGCAACTGCTGCAGTTTCACCGCGACACGCCGCGGCCCGCCCTGGTTCCGCGCGGCGTACACCCGCGCGTCGAGGAACGAGTCCGTCCCGCGGCACGCGTCGATCGACATCGCGCACGCGCACAGCGCCGCGTCGAACACCCGCTCGGCGTCCACCACCGCCAGCGCCGCCTGCGCCGCCATCAGGTGCGTGCCGTTGATCAGCGCCAGCCCCTCTTTCGGCCCCAGGCTCAGCGGCGTGATGCCGGCGCGGCGCAGCGCCTCGCCGCCGGGCAACTTCTCTCCCCGGTAGATCGCCTCGCCCTCGCCGATCATCACGTGGGCGCAGTGGGCCAATGGCGCCAGATCACCCGACGCCCCCACCGAACCGATCGAGGGCACCACCGGCGTCACCCCAGCGTTCAGCAACTTCACCACCGTCTCCACCACCACGGGCCGAACACCCGAGCAACCGCGCGACAACGACGCCGCCAGCAACACCAGCATCGCCCGCACCACCTCGGTCGGCAGTGGTTCGCCCACCCCCGCGGCGTGCGAACGGATCAGGTTGTGCTGCACGTCCGTGAGTTTCGCCGCATCGATCCGCGTGCGCGAGAACGAGCCGAACCCCGTGTTCACGCCGTAGATCGCCCCCCGCGTCGCCATCAGCGAGGCCAGCGCCGCGTTCGATGCGGCGATCTTCTCCGCCGCCGCCGGCCCGATCTCGACACTCATCCCACGCCGCGCCACCTGCTCAACCTCGAACAGCGTGAGATCGCGTGCATTCAGAACCAGCGCAGGATGCTTGATGGGCGGGTGGGACATGGGGGGGACAGTTTAGTGGTTGCTCCGCACCTTCACCGCCCGCCACGCCAGCACACCCGCGACCGCCGCCAGCGCCACGACCGCACCGGCCAGCAACGTCTCGAAGTTGAGATGAATCCCTGTTCGTTCCGGCCCCGCGACCGCCCACGCCGCGCCGAGCGCCGCCACCGGCCCGACGGTGTACCCGCACCCGATGAGCGCCTCGTGCTTCCCACCCGCATCGACGCCCGCCGAGCCGACCTCCATCGCGTAGTAGAACGCCGCGGAGTAGATCGCCCCGTGCCCCAGGCCAAACAGCAGCAGCGCGGCCCCCATGCTCCACTGGTTCGGTGCCACCAGCATCCCGACCACGCCCGCAAGCAGGAGCCCGCCCGACCACGCTAGCGTGCGCTTCTTCCCCTGCCAGCCGTGCCACCGCCCCATGAACGCGAACATCCCGACGCGTGAGATCATCCAGATCGACACCACCGCCGTCTGCCACTTGATCCCCACGCCAAGCTCGCCCAGCCGCTGCGGCAACAGGGGGTTGGTGGCGCTGAAGCCGATGTACCCCATGATGATGAGCCACCGCGACGCCGTCAGCAGCCGGCGGTACAGCTCGCGCTGGTCATCCGTCAGTGATTCATCGACGAGCTCGTGGTGCGCCCCGGGCTCGGCGGGCAGTTTCCCGAGAAAAGCCAGCGCCGCCGCGTGCGACAGCGCCAGCAGCGGCATCGACCACAGCGCCAGCGTGATCTGCTCGGGCGTCGCGGCCTGGTCCGGCGCAATCGAAGGCATGAAGAACGGCAGCACCAGCAGGAACGTGAACGACTGGCAACTGCTCCACGAGAAGTTGAACGCCCCCGTCGCGTGGCGCAGTTCCTCCCCCGAGCGCCCCGACGCCAGGAAACTCTCGATCAGCGGCCACAGCCACCCGCTCAGCGGCGAGTACACCAGCACCACCACCCACAAGGACAGCGGGTCGCGCCACACCACGGGCACCCAGCACGTCAGCCCCATCAGCACCATCACCACGCCGGTGAGGCCGCGGGTGCTCAGCGGTTTGCCCGGCCCGGCGATCCGCCTCCCCAGCGGCCCCGCCGTGAGTGCCCCGGCGATGTACGTGATCCCCTGCAACAGCCCCAGCAGCACGCTCTCTTTTTCACTGAACGCATAGGACGTCTTGGCGATGAAATACACCCCCATCAGCGCCACCGACGCCCCCACATTGTTGATCCACGTCAGCGCAAACGTCGCCCACAGCGGCGCACGCGGGTCGGCCGCCTCCATGCCAGATCGGCTGACGGCGGCGTTTGTGCTGGGTTGATCGTGCATCGCGGGCGCCTCGGCGTCCCGCCAACGCGGGAATGGGTGAAGTGAACCACCCCCGTTGATACCGGGGAGCGACCATCGTACGATCCCGCCCGGCGTCGATCACGCCGCACACATCCTGATCCACAAGCGTCTGCCCCCGACGTCCGCGTAGCTCAATTGGATAGAGCGTCGGCCTCCGAAGCCGAAGGTTGAAGGTTCGACTCCTTCCGCGGACGCTTTTCATTTTTGGAGTTTCCCGTGCCACGGGCTTCCGGCGTTCCGCCGGATGCCCGTGTCTTCGCGCCGTGCTCGTCCACGGCGAAGCCGTCCGCACGGGCATCTCGCTGGGAAGCGAGAAGCCCGTGGCACAGCTCACGAGTCATGCCTCACGGCAACCCCTGCATGTTCTTCGTCACGTTCTTCAGGTCCGGCCCCGAACCCGCCACCTTGTCGTAGCCGTTCCCGCTCTTGACATACTTCGTGAATCCCAGACGGTCGAGGTTCTTGTCGCTCAGCTTCCGCTTGTCCGCGGCGGTCGAGTGCTCGCCGCCGATCATCGGCGCCTGGGGGATGCGCTCGACGGGCTCGCCCGTCTCAGGGTGCTTCTTCAAGGCCGGTTCAGTCATGCGCTGCACCACCTCAAACACCTCGCCGCGACCATCGGCGCGAATCACTTGGTAGACGTACGTCGGCATGAAGGATGATATTCCGCGCGACACCGCCCCAGCGGCGGTCACACCCGCTTGACCAGCAGCGCTGTTTGGTCGTCCGCGGCG
>CAYZFW010000374.1:0-3628 GCA_964477615.1 uncultured Phycisphaeraceae bacterium
CCATCCAGATCATGCTCAACGTCCCCTTCGCGTTCCTGGGGAGCGTCGCCGCGCTGGCGATCACCCGCGAGCCCTTCAGCGTGGCCTCGCTGGTGGGCTTCATCAGTTTGACCGGCATCGCCACCCGCAACGGCGTGCTGATGGTCAGCCACTACATCCACCTGATGACCGAGGAACGCCAGCCCTGGAGCAAAGACCTCATCATCCGGGGCAGCCAGGAGCGCGTGGCCCCGGTCCTCATGACCGCCGTCACGGCGGGGCTGGGCCTGATCCCGCTGGTGCTCAGCAAGGGCGAGCCGGGCAAGGAGATCCTGTACCCGGTGGCGGTCGTCATCCTGGGCGGGCTCATCACCAGCACGCTGCTGGACTTCTTTGTGACCCCGGCGGTGTTCTACCGCTTCGGCAAGACCGCCGCGGAGCGTCTCGCGCGAGAGCACGCGGAGAAGCATCCGCACGCGCCGGGCGACGAGAAGACATCTCACCACAGAGACACAGAGGGCACGGAGGAAGGCAAGAAGGATGGGGACAAGGCGGTGAGCGCCACGAACACCGTGCCGGTGCTGACCAGTCCAAATCCCGCGCCCGCCGTCACCCCGCCGACTCGGGCCGACGACCAAGCCGACCGGGACACACCGGAGGGCATGTCATGAACAGACGCCCGCGTGTGAACCATCCGCCTCGTCACGGCCCCGGCAAGGCCGCGGGCTGTAGCCACGGGTGGAGCGATGCGCAGCGTCGCGAACCCCGTGGAAGCGAGTTGGTTGATGAATCCAACCCCAGGGGGGCGGAGGCACTCAATGATGTCTCTGAGCGACTAGGCGGATCAGTCTCAAAACTAGCTGGCTTTGCGCTGAAGAATCTTGATCGCCTTCTTCGCCAGCGTCTCGATTTCCTTGGCAGCTTCCTTCCGCTCGGCTTCGGTGCCAGCGGCAATCACGTCTTTGGTCCTGTGGCTGATCGTTTTGAGCATGCCTTGCAGAGTCTTGTTTTCCTTGATGTATTCCTCGACCTCCGCAGCCGAAGCCTTGTGTTTGCCCACAAGTTCATCAATGATGTCGAGGCGCTTCGCGTTGTTCCCGATCATCTCGTCGATCTTGTCTGTTTGAGCCTGAGTCAGCGCCATCGTGTTCGTCTCCAAGAAGGTAGATGTTCAGCCCTACGCGGCAACTGTAGCCGTGACCGTCTCTCCCCACGGCCCCGGCTCGCCGGTGGCGGAGACCCAGCGGACGAGGTACGCGGCCCGCGCGCCGCCCTGGGGGGGTTCGAAGGTGACCTCGGCGCTCCCGCCGGTCACGGTGCTAACGAACTTGTAGCCCTCGACGTCCGTGCCACTGGTGCGGACCGCCGTCCCGTTAACCAGAACGCCCGCCCGGGCGCTCCGAACGGGCGTGCGTTGGACTGGTACGAGAGGAAGGGAAGTGCTCGAGCGGCTGAAGGCGTCTGGGTAGGGTCGATCGAGTCAGGCGCGCGCGCCCGCCATCTTCTCGCAGGACGCCGCGCACTGGCGGCACACCCTCGCGCACCGCGTCATCATCTCGTCCCCCTTGGCCAGCCGCTCGCACGACTCGGCGCAGGCGTTGCAGACCTCGGCGCATTCGCGGCAGAGGTGCGCGGCGTGGTGCGAGGACCGGCCCATGAAGCAGGCGGCCAGCCCGCAGATCTCGGCGCAGTCGCGCATGATCCCCTGGTGCTCCGGGGAGGCGTGCGGGCCGCCCATGTGCAGGCAGTGGTGAGAGCACTGGTTGCACAGGCTGGCGCACTCGCCGCAGATCTTCATGCAGTCGAGCATTTCCTTGGAGGGCATCTGGTGAGACATGGTGACGTTCCTTTCAAAGATGGGGTTCAATGGGGCAACCGCGCGCGGAAACGGTGCGCGGGTAGCGGCGTGCCCCTCCACAAAGGATGCCTCGGGGCGTTAACGTCGCGTGAATCCGGCATGGCGTTTTGCTTCACGCCCCTGTCAACTTCTCCTCGTGCGGGTTCGTCCCCGCACCAGGTCCGTCCCGAGTTCGATCAATCACTGGAGCCCTGAAATGAAGATCTCAAGACGATCTGCTTTCCTTTCGCTTCTTGCCGCCGGGGGCGTGGCAGGCGCTGCGGCACTGGCTTGGGCGCAGGCCGGGCCACAACCCGCAAGCTCCACCCCCGCCCTTGCGACCTCCGCGCCCAGCGCCGCAGCGCGGCTGGCCGCCGCTGAACAGGCCTGCAAGATGCTCCACGACCTGAACGACGGGACGCCGATCGCGCACCAGACCGTCGAGCACTCGTACCTCTGGTCCCTGCGCCGCTTCGAGGCACAGCGCGATGTGGAGTTCGCCAAGGATCACGGCGTCGCCGCGGCCCAGCGGCACCTCGACCACGTCAAGGCCCTCAACGCGAAGCTCGCCGACGCGAACGCCAAGGGCGCTTTCTCCAAGTTCGATGTCGCCGCCACCGAGTACTACGTCGCCGAGGCCGAGGAACTGCTCGCCAAGGCCCGGGCCAGATGACCCGCGCGTTTCCCCGCTCACCGTTCAACACGTCCGCCGCACGCTGGAGCATCCGCCATGATCGACCACCGCACGTCCCACTCTCCCGACCGCGTTCCAGGGCCGCTGTCCGAGCGCCTCAAGACCGAGACCCGTGCCGAGCACCGCCGAGCCGAGACGCACCCGCTGATGGCCGCGATGGTCGCGGGCAGCATCGACCGCGCGGGGTACGCGCGGTACCTCGGGCAGATGGGGCACGTCCACGCGACGCTCGACGCGGCGCTGCGGGCTGGGGCCCAGAAGCACGGAGCACTGGCCGTGGTGGTGCGCGAGCAGTACCTGCACGAGCCGGCGATCCGGGCGGATCTGGCGACCCTGGGCGAGTGCATGGATGACCATCCGCCGCTGCCGGCGACGCGTCTGTTGTGCGGCCGGATCAGCGCCCTCGCGGATGACGACGCGGTCGCGCTCCTGGGCACGTTCTATGTGCTGGAGGGTTCGACCAACGGCGGGCGATTCATCGCTCCGGCAGTGCGAAAGGCCCTGGGCTTGCCCCCGGCTGGAGGGCCCGGTTCCGGCACCGAGTACTTCGAGCCCCACGGCGAGCGGCAGCGCGAGCGCTGGTCGTACTTCAAGGCCGCGCTCGACATTCTCACCCTGCCCGCCTCCGAGTGCGACCTGATCGTCGCGGTCGCCGTCGATGCCTTCCGGGGCGTGCACGACATCTTCGAGGACCTCACGCACCCGGCCGCGTCGGGCGGCAACGCCGCGAAGCGTTCCAGGCCGGTCGTGGAGTTTCCCGCCCGGGCGGGGGAGGAGGCGCCGACGCACCCGACCGAGTAACCACCCGGCCGCGGCGTTCGCGGCCGAAGACCCGCCCGAGCGGCCGTGTCGGCCGCCGGGCTCCAGCACCTGTCGTTGGTTCCCACATTCCCTGCAAGGAATCCTGAAATGAAGACCACGCATCGTTCCAACCGTTCCTCGTTCCTCCTCACGCTCGCGGCGGGCCTGGCCATCTCGGTGGCCGCCCCCGCCGCGCTCGCCCAGCACAGCCACGGCGATGACAAGCCCGGCCAGCCTGCCCACAAGGACGACGGGCATAGCCACGGCGAGGTCGCCAAGGCCGGGTCGTTCGCCGATGCCGCGCAGCGCATCGCCGC
>CAYZFW010000375.1:0-3613 GCA_964477615.1 uncultured Phycisphaeraceae bacterium
TGCCACTCATGGCGGTTTGTCCTCAAACCGACATCAGTGCCGAATCCCCCAACCCCGTGCCACTGACTTCGGTTCGCCCTCGAACCGAAGTCAGCGCCGAGCACCAACGCGCCACCGCGCACTCTACCGCCGCACTCCTCCCCGCGCTTTTCGCCGCCTCCCTCCTCGCCTCACCCGCTCAAGCCCAGGTCATCCAGTTCCGCCCGGCCGCCCCGACCATCGACCGCTGGAACTACCCCTTCGATTCCGCCCCCGGCTTCAGCGAGACCGCCGCCACCTTCTCCGCTCTCGGCCAGGAAGACGCCTTCCCCGGCTTCTCCTTTGACCAGCGTGACGCCCAGGTCATCCTCGCCTGGGACACCGACGCCGCCATCCCCCCAGGCCTCGGCGTCTGCGGCTACGAGATCATCTCCGCCACGCTCACCATCGCCGTCACAGGCGAAATCCCCTTCCGCTACGACCCCACCTACGACCCCCGCGCCACCTATCTCTCCGGCGCACCCGACCCCGACCAGGGCCGCCCCATCGAGCTCTACGGCGTCGGCTTCCGCAATAACTGGAACAGTGGCGCACCCACCACCGCCACCTGCCCCACGCCCGGCAGCGGCTCCGAGGGCTTCCCCTGCTGGTACGAGGGCAGCGTCGATCTTCCAGGCCCGCCCTTCGGGCCCTGCGTCTGCAAAGACCAGCGCCACGCCTTCGCCACCGACTACAACAACGCTACCCCGCGCGACATCTCGAACAACGTGCGTGACGGCTTCGACCCCAAGCCCTTCGCCGTCGGCCAGATCGCTGGCATCACCTCGGGCAGTTACGTCAGCGATATCCGCGACGTCACCTTCACCATCAACACCGCCGACCCCGACGTCCAGCGCTACCTGCGAGAATCGCTCAGCGTCGGGCGCGTCCTCTTCACCATCTCCAGCCTCCAGCCCGCCACCAGCGTCGGCGGCCCCGGCGCCGGCGAGTACGCACGCTGGTTCATGAAAGAGCACCCACTGGCCAACATCGGCGGCGTCACCCGCTGGGCACGCCTCGCCCTCGACGCACGCCCCATCACACTCCTCGGCGACCTCAACTACGACGGCTCCGTCAACACCGCCGACCTCACCCGCTTCCTCGGCCAGTTCGGCAATTCCGGCCCTTTCCTCCCCGCCGATCTCAACTGCGACGGCGTCGTGAACACCGCCGACCTCACCCGCTTCCTCGCCCGCTTCGGCACGGGCGCTTGAGTCGATTCACGCCGCGACGCTCAACTCGCCCGCCGACGGCGATGACTGCATCAGGGCCTCTTTTGCGACGCGCAACTCCATGGCAGCCCGTGTGCCTGATTCCGGGCATTGACCCAAGCCTGAATGAGCACAAGGGCCCGTCCCAACGCCCTCACGTGGCGCTCGAGATCACCCGGCCTTCTTCCGCTGCGTCTCGCGCTCGAGTGTCCTGCGTTCGGCGCGGGTGAGGGAGTCCATCCCCGATTCGCCGATCTTGGCGAGGATTCGGTCGATCTCGGCCTGTTCCTTCGCGCGGGCCTCCGACTCCCGGGCCTGCTTTTCAGCCTGTTTCTGCTCGGCGCGGCTTGGGGGTGAGAAGGCGGGCGGGCTCAGGATGGGGTCCGGTTCCCCGGCGGGCGCGGCGTTGAACTCGCCCGTGACGAGGTCCGTCTCGCCCCGCAGACGCCGCAGTTCGGTCCAGCACGAAATCGCCCCGAACACGGCGATAAGCACCAGCATGGATTTCTCGAGCAGCAGTGCCGCAATTGCCAGCACCATCGCCCCCGCGAAGCCCACCAGCACGCTCACGTGCATCGACTTCGCATACCCCACGCTCCGCCACAGCAGCGCCTGGATCAGCCGCCCACCATCGAAGGGGTACATCGGCAGCAGCAGGTTGAACCCCAGGATCACCAGGTTCACATAGTGGAACCACCACAGCGAGACCTTCAGAAACGCGGTCACGCTGGACGTTCCCGTGATCGTCGAGATCGTGCCGAACGGGCTGAACGGATTAAACACGATTGTGCCTGCCATCCCCGCCGCCCACAGTCCCGCCGCCAGCGGGGCGACCAGCAGCACGTTCACCAGAGGGCCGCCCGCGGTGGTGCCGAAGTGGGCCCGCCAGTCATTCGGCGGCCGCGTCAGCGCGAGCCCGCCCCACGGCAGCATCACAATCCGATCCGCCTCACCCCCCAAGCGTCGGCACGCGATGCAGTGCCCGAACTCATGGGCCAGCACGGTCACAAACAGCGCGACCATCGCGGGAAGCACAAACAGAATCCCGCCGTGGGATGTGGGGATCGACCACAGCAACTGGGCCAGGATGTAGACGACCGTCAGCAGGTGAATCCGCGCGGCGATCCCCAGAAACGTGAACATCCGCACCGACCACCCCAGCGGGTTCTCCGGGTTCTCCAGCAGCCGGTGGAAGAAGCCTTTGGGCAGCGGGTCTTGTGAGAAGGGTGCGGGCATTTCCGGGGGAAGGGACGCGGGGGGCGGGGGGATTCACCGCGGAGGCGCGGAGGTCGCGGAGGGGAGAGCGGGTGTAGGGGATAGGGTGTAGGGCGTGGTGGAGGGCGGGGTTGCTAGGAGTGGTTCGGCATGCCGTTTCCAGCGGGCCCTGGTGGGTTTAAGCGAGTTTGCCTTGTCGATGCGCGAGGAGGAGCGCCAGCATGCTCTTGGCATCGACCAGATCACCCGAGTCGATCATCCGCAAAGCACCCTCGACGGGCACGATCTCGACGCGGATCTCTTCGTCCTCCATCAGGTTCTGTGTGGTTTTGGTGAGGCCGGTGGCGAGGTAGGCGTGCATGGACTCGTCGGTCATGCCGGGGGTGGTGTAGAAGGTGGCGAGGTGTTCGACGGCGGCGGCGCGGTAGCCCGCTTCCTCCTCGAGTTCACGCACCGCGCACACCGCCGCGGGCTCGGGCGGCTCCATCGTCCCCGCGGGGAACTCCCACAACTCCCGGCCCACGGTGAAACGCTGGTTGCGGATCATGATGACGCCTCCGGCAGGGCCGGGGAGCACCGCCACAACCACCACCGCCCCCGGATGCCGGATCATCTGCCGCTGCATCCGCCTCCCCGAGGGCGACACCAGCGTGACCTCATCGAAATCGAACTTCGGTCCGGAATAGAGGGTTCGGCGTTGCTCGACTCGTGTCATGGCCCAATACTACGGACATGCCCGAGTTGGACGAGGCAGGGACGCCGGTTGGCCGTGACGACGCTCGGGAGAGCGGGCGTGCGGTGGTGCGTTTCGAGGACGTGCACAAGGCGTTCGGGAAGCTGGTGGTGCTGTCGGGGGTGAGTGTGGGGTTCGAGACCGAGAAGACCACGGTGGTGATGGGGCCGAGCGGGACGGGGAAGAGCGTGCTGCTGAAGCACATCGTGGGGCTGCTGAAGCCCGACCGCGGGTCCATCTGGTTCGACGATCGGCGCATCGACGGGCTTGGCGAAGAGGAGCTGACCGAGGTGCGGAAGCAGATCGGGTTCGTGTTCCAGCTCTCCGCCCTGTTCGATTCCATGACCATCCGCGAGAACCTCGAATTCCCTCTCATCGAGCACACCAACCTCACCGAGGACGAGCGTGCTGTGAAGGCCGAGGAAGCGCTCCAGAT
>CAYZFW010000376.1:0-3557 GCA_964477615.1 uncultured Phycisphaeraceae bacterium
GTGGGCCCGCGGGCGGCGCATTGAGGGCGGACCCAAGCGGCCCGTGGAGCGCTGTCGCCCGGGCGTTGTGGGCTTGGTCCATGCTTGAAAACCCGCGGCAGGCTGGTCGGAGCGCTGACAGACCGCGCCGAACGGTCGCCGCCATGGGTCGGGCCGGGGGTCTCTCCCGGCCCGGCTATTTGGATGTTGGTGGCGGGTACCATGCGGGCCTGCCATGACGTACACCGTTCTTGCCCGCCGGTACCGGTCGCAGTCCTTCGATGAACTCGTGGGGCAGGACGCGGTGGCGCGGACGCTTTTGAACGCGATTGCGCAGAACCGGGTGGCTCATGCTTACCTCTTCGTCGGGACTCGCGGCGTGGGCAAGACGTCGACGGCACGCATCTTCGCCAAGGCCCTCAACGGCGGGTCGGCGGAGGTAGACACCGCCATCATGACCGGGCAGGACACCGATGTGGTCGAAATCGACGCGGCGTCCAACCGAGGCGTCGAGGACGCGCGGGACATCATCGCCAAAGCGGCGTACCGGCCTCTGCGCGGCAAGTACAAGGTCTACATCATCGACGAAGTCCACATGCTGACCAAGGACGCGTTCAACACGCTCCTGAAGCTGCTGGAAGAGCCGCCGGAGCATGTGAAGTTCATCCTGTGCACCACCGAGGCGGAGAAGGTGCTGCCGACCATCCGCAGCCGGTGCCAGCGGTTTGATTTCCGGCCGATCCCCTCGGCGAAGATCGCCGAGCACCTGGGCGCGGTGGTGAAGCAGGAGGGGTTGAAGGCCGAGGGCGAACTGCTGCACGCGGTGGCACGGCTGGGGAACGGCTCGATGCGCGATGCGCTGAGCCTGCTGGACCGTCTGATCGCGGCCACCGAGCCCGGCGCGAAGATGACGGTCGAATCGCTGGAGAAACTGCTTGGCCTGCCCGAGCGCGAGGTGGTGGGCGCGCTGGTGGACGCCCTGGCGGCGGGCGACGCCGCGGGGGCACTGAAGAGGGCGGACGAACTGCTGGCTCAGGGCGTGTCGATCGACCAGCTGATCGAGACGCTGGTGCTCCACCTGCGCGATCTGATGGTGCTGAGCGCGTGCGGCGAAGGGACCGCGCTGGTGGACCTGACCGGAGCGGCGCGGGAGCGGGCGGCGGCGCAGGCGACGAAGTTCGACGCCGCTGGGATTGTCCACATGATCGCGCTGTGCGAGAGCGTGGGGCGTGCGGCGTCGAACTCGGCGACGGCTCGGGCGCTGCTTGATGCGCTGATCGTGCGGCTGGCGATGACGGAGAAGCTGGCGGACGTGGGAGCGATTCTGAGCGGGCGGGTTGTCGGCGGTGCGGCGTCGAAGTCGATGGGGACATCGA
The DNA here is from genome assembly GCA_964477615.1 of uncultured Phycisphaeraceae bacterium. Classification (GTDB taxonomy): domain Bacteria; phylum Planctomycetota; class Phycisphaerae; order Phycisphaerales; family UBA1924; genus JAFLCM01. The sequence goes on from CAYZFW010000376.1 coordinate 1,356, forward strand.
CTTCGGTGGCACGGAACCCGGAGCCTGGGGCGAGTGGGGGTAGCCCCGCAAAAAAACGCTGACGGCGGAAGCGGCGGCCTCGGTCGCGGCTCCGCCGGGTCAGGTGGAACGCAAGGAGACGGGTTCAACCGTCACCGAGACAAGCGGGATCGTCGCTGCGCGTGCGAGCGGTGACGGCGTCGGCGATCTGGGAGCGCTGTGGGAGTCTGTGCGGGGTCTGGTGGCGAAGAGCGCGGCGCAGTCGAGCGTGGTCGAGTTGTTCGAGCTCAAGTCGGTGCGAGGTGCGGTCGCCGAGGTGGTGGTGCGCGATCCGGGGAAACTGGTGGCGGCGCGGGCGCAGTTGAATCTCGTTTCCGGGCTGCTGAGCAAGGCCTCGGGCATGGCGATGACGGCGAAGATTCTGGAGGCGGGCGCTGCCAGCGAATCGAGCGGCCCGACCTCCACGAGTTCGACGTCGGTCTCCGCCGGGGCCCGGCTTGTGGCGGTCGACGCGGCGACGCGGAATCAGGCGATGGAGCAGCCGCTGGTGAAGAAGGCGGTGGACCTGTTCGGAGCGCGGCTGATTGGGGTGGAGGAAGATGGGGAAGGGACGTAGGCACATAGGCACGAAGGCACACAGGTGGCGAGGCATCAAGACAGAGGAGTAGTTGATGTTTGACCAGATCAAGGCGATGGGGGCCCTGGCGGGCCTGATGAAGAACAAGGACAAGATCCAGGATTCCATCCGCGCGTTTCAGGCGTCGCTGGAGGGCATGAGCGCCACGGGCACCGCTGGCTCGGGGGCGGTTCGGGCCACCGTCAACGGCAAGATGAAGGTGCTGTCGGTGCAGATCGATCCAAACGTGGCGTCGGGCATGGGGCGCGACGCCGGGGGGCGGGCGATGGGTGAGAAACTGATCGTCGAGGCGCTGAACGATGCGCTCGAAACGGTGCAGGGCATGGTGCGCGACGAGGCGAACCGGCAGGCCAAGGGGCTGGGATTGCCGGAATTGCCGGGGTTGGAGGGGCTGCTGCGATAGTGGGCAGGTGCGCGAGTGGCGGAGAAACGAAATGGCAAATCGCAAATGGCAAACAGCAAATGTGGATTGGCACGCCGTTGACGCCGCTCGGGCATGTGCGATCTCGCCGCAGCGCCACAACGGCCGATCCTGATTTGCTCATTGCCATTTGCCCTTTGCGATTTCCCTCCCCTCCATGCCTCCCAAGCCCCAATCGCCCCCACCGCTTCCCCCCGACTCCGCCGCGGCGTATCCCGCTTCGGTGGACCGGCTGATCGCGGCGTTCGCGAAACTGCCGGGGATCGGGCGACGCTCCGCGGAGCGGATGGCGCACTGGGTGCTTCGCGCTTCGGCGGAGGACGCGGCGCGGCTTTCGGGGGCCATCGATGAAGTGAAGAAGGCCGTGAAGGCGTGCCGGGCGTGCGCCAACTTCGCGGACGGGGAATTGTGCCGCGTGTGCGACGACCCGCGCCGTGACCGCTCGCTCGTGCTGGTGGTGGAGCAGCCGCGCGACCTCATCGCCCTCGAGGGCACGGGCATGTACCGCGGCCTCTACCACGTGCTGCTTGGACGCATCAGCCCCCTCGACGGCGTGACCGCGGCGGACCTCACGATCGCACGCCTCCTCAAGCGCATCGACGAACCCGCCAGCAACCCCGGTGGCGAAGCGGTGCGAGAAGTGATCCTGGGACTCAATCCCACGCTTGAGGGAGACGGCACCGGTCTGCATCTCGCGCAGGTGCTCGCGCAGCGCGGCGTGAAGGTCAGCAGGCTGGCGCGCGGGCTGCCGTCGGGCGGACAGATCGAGCTGGCCAACAAGGCGGTGCTCGGCGATGCGATCGAGGGGCGGCGGGCGGTGTAAGGGGTCGGGGGATTCACCGCTGAGGCGCGGAGAGCGCGAAGGTCGCTGGGGGGGATGGGGGATGGGCGATGGGGGATCGGGTTTTGGGTGTCGGAGAAGGGGGATACAGATACTCCGATGTGATCTGAGCTTGCGCTTTGAGCGCTGCGCCCTGGCTGTCCCAAGCCGCCCCGCGCGAGCGCGCGGATGCTCGCTCACCGTCGCGGTTCGGTCGGCAAGGAAGGATGGGCACGCTCGCCGTATGATTCGGATAGATGCGCTTTGACACCTCGCAACACATGAAACTGGGCCAGCAGATGAAGCTGGCGCCGCGGATGATCCAGTCGATGGAGATTCTGCAGA
>CAYZFW010000377.1:0-3556 GCA_964477615.1 uncultured Phycisphaeraceae bacterium
GATTGTCGACTCGAGTTTGGACCTATCGGCTGGGCAGATCAGGCACCACCTCAGGAGCAAGACCATGAACAAGTATGTCAGCTTTGGCACCGGCGTTGGTATCGCGATCGTGCTCGGCGGCCTTGCGATCGTTCGCGCTGGCGATCTGAACCCTCCTCCTGGGCCAGTTCAGCCGACCATGCGAACGAATCAGGAGATATACGATCGCATCGGGGCGCTTCAGGCGAACGGATGCGGCGGGAGGTGGAGGGCGTTCTACCGGGCCGATCCCGGAAACCCCATTCCTGAAACCCTTGTCGCGGTTGGTAGCGGAGTCGTTCACGCCATCATCTATCAGGGATCTGGCCCGTTCATCTTGAGAGACGGTGCGACAACAGGACTTGGCAACGCCTTTTTGACAGCGCGTGATGCCTCCACTTCTGATACTCAGTACCTCATTCTCGACATCGAGTTCACCAACGGACTGACAGTGTCCTCAGGCTCTGGTGCCCCGGTCACCGTGTTGTACCGTCTGGATCAATAGCTCAGTCACAAGGGTTTACAGATTTCCACAAGCGATGGCTTTCCAAGCCTTTGCGAAGCGTCGTGCTCGGTGGACACGTGAGCAGGCGCGCAACTGTTGTCATGACGCCAAAGACGTGGCGCTTGGCACGTAGTACTTGGTTTCTGTCGTCATATCGATGGACGGTAGTACTGCGACGGTGTCCGGCCGAAGCACTTGCGGAATGCGGCGACGAAGGCGCTTGGGCTGTTGTAGCCCACCTGCAGCGCGACGTTCGTCACCGCGTGACCCTCGCCGAGCAGCCGGATTGATTCGTGGAGGCGGGCGTGTTGGCGCCAGCGGCCGAAGGGCATCCCCGCTTCGGTCAGGAACGCGCGTTCGACCGTGCGGGCGCTTGCGCCGCTGCCCCGTGCGAGCGCCGTCAGCGGCACCCTCCGGCCCGGGCTCGCGAGCACGGCCTGGGCCACCCGCCTTGCCCTCGGGTCTCTCGGGATCGGCAGGGCGAGTGGGCGCACCGGCACAACGCACAAGCGGTCCACGAGGACTCGGAGCAAGGCGGCATCGCGGTCGTTTGCGGAGTGCAGTCCGCCTCGCTCAACGACGAACACAATCAGCTCACGCAGCAGCGGGGGGACATCGATGACGCAGCACGACGATGTCATTGCGGGCGCGACATCGGGTCGGATGTACAGCGTGCGGACCTCCACACGGCTGCGCATGGCGAGCGCGTGCTCAACCCCGGCCGCGATCCACAGCGCTCGCATCGGCGGTACGACCCAGCCGCCCGCCGCGGTGGTCACCGAGATCACGCCGCGGACGGCGTAGACAACCTGCGGCCAGTCGTGAGCGTGGTTTGCCACGCGGTGCCCGGGCGGGACCGTGAGCGCGAGGCATCGGACGGTTGGCTCTTGTCGTGTTTGCGACATTGATTGGCAGTCTATCGCATCACTGCCACACGGATCAAGGTCTACCTTGCTGACTGATGTCCGGAACACCCTTCGGTCCCCACAAGGAGCCCCCACCCATGCCGCATCCGCTTTGCCACTTTGCCATCCACGCCGACGACTGTCAACGGGCCATCGCGTTCTACGAGTCGGTCTTCGGGTGGAAGTTCCAGGCGTGGGGGCCGCCGGGGTTCTGGCGTGTCCAGACCGGGCAGTCCGGCGTGGAGGGCGCGCTTCACCAGCGTATGGAGCCGCTGGCCGGCACGGGCATGCGCGGGTTTGAGTGCTCGATCAGTGTGCGCGATGTCAAATCGATCGCCGAGCTCGTGGTGAAGCACGGCGGGCGGGTGGTGATGCCTGGATTCCTGATCCATGGCGTCGGCACGGTCATGAAGTTTCAGGACACCGAGGGCAACATCGCCAACGCGATGCAGTACCTGCCCGGGGTGTTTGAGTCGATGGGAGGTGGCCAATGAGAATGTTCCACGGCGTTGTTGCACGGGCGCTGGTCGCCGGGGCTTTGATCACGGCGGGCGCGGTGATCGGGTGCGAGCGTGAAGGCACGCGGGGCGCACCCGCCAGCACGGCCCACGTCGAGCGCGACGTGAAGAGCCTGCTCGAACGGTGGGTCCACACCTTCGAGAAGCGCGACCTGAACGGCGTGAGATCGGTCCTTGCGGCGGACGACCGGTTTGTGTGGCTCGAAGACGGCGAGCCGCGGTACCGGGGTGCCGATGAGGTGGTCCGTGCGCTCGCGGGCTTCCCGCCCGGGCTGGCGTTCACGCACGAACTCCGGGATGTCCTGGTCACACCGATCTCGGAAGATGCCGCGTGGGCGCACATGGCGGCGTCGACGCGGATCAAGCAGAACGGTCAGGTTGTGTCGGAGTTTGGCAGTGTGGTGCTGATGGTGGTGCGGCGTGAGAATGGTGTGTGGAGGATCAGCGCCGCACATACCTCAACGACGAAGCCGCGCGGCACGCCGGCGGGGTGATTCGGTGTGATGAGCGGTAGGGCCTGAGAGCGTCCTGTCGTGTTCCCCGACATCGTCTCGCCATTTGGGTGGGGATGGGGGATGGCGCCTGATGTTCGTTGGAGGCTCATGAGCTTGCGAGTTCACGGGTCGGTACGCTGTGGACATGTGCGGCCGATTCACCCATCTTTTTACCTGGGCCCAACTGCACCGGCTGCTGCGGCTGATTGGTGAGGAGCGCCCGCTTGGTCGCCGGTACAACGTTGCGCCGACGCAGCTTGCGCCGGTGGTCCGTGTTGTTGACGGGTGTCGTGAGCTTGTGGAGATGCGCTGGGGCTTGATCCCTTCGTGGTCGAGGGACAAGTCGATGGGCGTTCGGGCGATCAACGCGCGTGCCGAGACGGTCGCGACGCTGCCGATGTTCCGGGGCGCGTTCAAGTCGGGGCGGTGCGTGGTGCCCATCTCGGGGTTTTATGAGTGGCGGCAGACGCTTGGGAGCAAGGGCAAGCAGCCGTTCTACATCTCCTCGTCCGATGGCGAGCCGCTGCTGCTCGCGGGGCTGTGTGAGCGGTGGGAGGACCGCGCGAGCGGCGAGGTCATTGCGTCGTTCACGATCATCACGACGACGCCGAATGAACTCATCGGGGAGTTGCACGACCGGATGCCGGTGATCCTGACGGCGGAGGCGTGCGACCTTTGGCTGGCGGCCGATTCGACGCCGGAGAGTCTGTTGGCGCTGCTGCGGGCGTACCCGTCGGAACTGATGATGCGGCAGCCTGTTTCGGCGCGGGTAAACAGCGTGAAGGTTGATGGTCCTGAGTTGATGGAGCGGGTGGAGGAGTCGGCGCCGGGGTTGTTTTGAGTGGGAGTTTGGCCGGGACCGGGCACTGGCGTGGACGGCGATGCAGGCCTTGGCGGTGGACGGTTCTTGGTGGTCGGCACGGGCATCTCGCGGACGAGAAGCCCGTGGCACGTTGGCGGGGCGGCTCGGCGTGGGTTCGGCTGCGGAAGGGACGGAAGTGGACCTTGGGCGAAAGCCCATGCATGGGCGGTGGTGAAACAGACCGCCTTTCGGCGGCCCCTCGCCCCCCGGCCTCCCCCCGGACGCCCCCATCGGATCAGGGGCGGCGAGACGGC
>CAYZFW010000378.1:0-3548 GCA_964477615.1 uncultured Phycisphaeraceae bacterium
GCGACAATCCCAACATCCAATCGCCCGCGCGGGCGAGACTGAAAAGGAAATGGGGCTCCCGGTCTGATCACCGGAAGCCCCTGCCAGCCGCAATCGATGAAGACCAACGGCCAGCATCTTCAATGGTCAACGATGCACGGAGGCAAGGATGCCGCCGACTTGGTCGCTCGTCAACGCCGACGCGATGGACTGGCTCCGTTCGCTACCAAACGAACACGCCCACACGGTTTGCACCGACCCGCCCTACGGCATCTCCTACCACAATGGGAGCCTGAAGGCGGGAGACCCGAACTCGGCGCGGCACGCCGCAATCGCCAACGACGACGCCCCGTACATCTGGTGGCTGCGCGAAGCGTGGCGTGTGACCAGGCCCGGCGGCTGCCTCCTCTGCTTCGCCGGTTGGCAGACCTCCGACACCTTCCGGGACGCGATCACCCACGCGGGCTGGCGGCTCCGCTCGATGGTGGTGTGGGACAAGGAGCGGCCGGGCCTCGGCGACTTCGCCCAGGACTTCGCGCCTCAGCACGAAATCATCTGGTTCGCGGTGAAGCCCGCGCACTGCCGCGCGGCAGGCTTCCGATTCCAGCGGGATCAGGCTTCGGGGAAACTCGACCGCCCCAGGTCGGTGCTCAGGTGCAAGACGCCGCCGCTGGCGACACGCACCCACCCAACCGAGAAGCCCGTCGAGTTGCTGCGAACGCTCATCCGCGCCACGACGCCCATCGATGGCCTGGTCATCGACCCCTTCAGCGGCACCGGCTCAACGGGCGAGGCCACGCTCAGGGACGCCCGTCGTTTTGCCGGGTGCGAACTCTCAGCGGAGTACGCGACCACCGCCAGGTCGAGGCTCAAGTCGGCCGCACAAGCCCTTCACGCCCCGTTGAAGGCTCCTTGAACGCCTTTCCCACCGCCTCCCACCTCCCACCTTTTGCCGGGAGCAACCCGCGTTGAAGGCCGCGTGAACGCGGTTTGTATGCGGATTCGGACTGGCCGCTCTCCCGGCCTTTCCCGCATAATGCGGATTCGCCCCACCCAATCCCGCCCTTTCTAAAGCCCGACTGGACAAGGGTTTACGGCCAATCCCGCCCTTTCCCGCCCTTTGCGGTTTCCCCCTGCCTTCGATGACGGCCGATGGCCCGGCGTCCGGGGATCACGAACTTGTTCGGTCTCGCCCTTCGATCGTCAGGCGTGCCGGATGCCCGAACCAGGTGTTGGCGCCTTGCGGGTTGTTCTTGGGGTACTTCGATTCGAGCAGTTTCGTCACGTCGGTCATGTTGGCTTTGGCGTCGACCCAGCCGAGGTGGATGTCGGGGAAGTCGTGCTTGCAGTTCTCGCACTTTTCCGGGGGAGGCGAAGCGGATGGGGCACCAGAAGGATTCGACGTTGCGGAGCATCTCGCCGCCGAGGGACCAGACGCCGGTCATCCAGTCGCAGTAGAGGCACCAGATGAGGTCATAGCCGATGAGGCCGTCGAACTTCACGCGGCTGACGTTGACCCACTTGGCGTGGTCGTAGCGGGGGAACTTGATGAGCCACACCAGCGGGGGGTAGACGAAGTACTCGGCGAAGCGGATGAGCGCGAAGACGGGGACGGCCCAGGCGGTCCACCACACCGCGACGTGGTTGCGCACCGGGCCGACGAGTTTGCTGAGCGTGGTGCGGACGCGCGGGGCCTTGCTGGCGCGGGAATAGTGGCGGAACTCGTGGAGGATGATCCACACCCACAGCGCGGTGATCTGCGCCCCCACGCCCGCGAGGAGCAGGAGCAGGCACTCGCCGAGCGATGAGCCCTGGGCCGCGCCCCAGATGACGCCGGTGAGGGGCGGGGCGACGGTGAAGAGGAAGACGGTGAAGTCCAGGGTTGGGGCGCGGCAGGCGATGTCGCGGAGTCTGGCTCCGGCGGGGCCGAGGCGCTTGAGGGTGTGGAGCGATGCGGCGAGGACGAGCAGCGCGGCGGCTGAGCCGAGGAAGAGATTCAGCGGGGTGAGCATCGTCGGATGCTATTGCGATTGGTCGAGGAGCGACGGGGCCCGCGGCCATTTCTCGCGTTGTGGGAGAGAATGCGGATCTGGCAGGGATCCTCACTCACAAGACTCTCTAAAACATGATCGGTGAGTATCGACCGCGATCCTTGGCCGCAGTGACCAAATAGAGCATCACAGGAATCCAAGTGCGTTTGGGCACCGACCAGGCATAGATCAAATGGACTGTGAAGTCGGTTTCCGCACTGGCGACAGGCAGCGCGACCATCGCCGTCACCCGATCTTTGAGCAACGGTTCTTCTCCAAACTCAAAGAAAGTACCCATTGAGTGATGGGAGCAACTTGGGTGCCGCGGGATGTCGATAGCCTGCTGGCCGTCGTAGGTAATCGTGCCAACGGCTGACAGCCTCGATTGGTCGGGATTGAAGCGGGTCCAAGGAAAACTGCGACCGGGCTCGGACCACATTGCTTCGACACGCTCTGGCGTCATCCTTGGTCCGGGCCTCCCGCCCCAAGCCGCCATCAGCGGCGGTACCTCTACCATCGCATCGCCCAGCATCGCGTGTAGGTATGAGCTCACTTGGTCAAGTAGTTTCTCTCTTTGCTCTTCCGTGAGTGAAGCCCAGTGGTGAGTCGTTTGGAACGACCGCCTAAATCGATCCGCAACTACAGGCTTGTCCGGTCTCGACGCTCGATCGAGAGCACCGGCATCGACGATAACCGGACTCGCCAGATCGATCTCGGGAACTCGGTGCGCGCGCAGCCAAAGTGTGACCGCAGCGGCACAGGCCACCACTGCGGCCACGACGAGCAGTGCATTTCGACTCTTCATGGAGGATTACCAGGGTTCGCCAGCACCGGGCCACGGCACCGCGCCCTCGCAGGTCGCGTAGATGGTGCCGTCCTTGATCGAGTAGAACAGGCAATGACCGCCCCCAGCACAGCACTGGACGCCGGGCACGCCGTTGGCATCGATCCAGGAGCAACAAGCACCGCCGCAAGCGAAGGGGGGTTGGTAGCCGCCGGGGCCGTGGATCCCGGGGCAACTGTTGTTGGTCTCTTGGCAACATGACACATCCGCGTAGACCTGAATCGCCAGTCCAGCGCCAAGCGCGATGGCCGCCAAAGCGGGCAGGCTCCTCGTGACCTTGTTCGATCTCGGATTCATGGTTGATTCCCTTTCGATTGATCGGCGCGGTGTGCCGAGGCGACGACCAAGGCAGCCGCACCGAAGACAAGTAATGTGTTACGGACAAATTCGACTGTGCCCGGCACGCCGGTTGACCCCGCGCAGCCGCACGCCGTGCCCGGCGCGCCCCACTTCAGCGCCGCGAGATATGCGGAAAACCCAACCAGCATGAACAGCGTGAACAATCGTGGGGCAAGACCACCCCTCAAGGCCAACGTCACTCCGACAGTGCACTCCAAAAGGATGACCGCCAGCACAGCCCACTTACCAACCCCGTGCCTGTTGAGCAAGCGATCAATGCCCAGCTCTGCAATCTGAGGATTCCAGCCCTTTGTGATTGCTGAATAGAGAAACAGGGTTCCGAGTGCGGCATCGGC
>CAYZFW010000379.1:0-3524 GCA_964477615.1 uncultured Phycisphaeraceae bacterium
CAGCAGCCGCAAGACCCATCAGGAATCCCCGATGCTCACCAGACAGGTTGGAGTTGCCGCGACCTGTTTGGGGCTCATCGCCCGGGCCGGAGAAGGCGGGCTTCAGATCCCGCAGATCGCCGAGCGAACTGGGATCTCCAAACCGACGCTGGCGAAGGTGATCTATGCGCTGGCCCGCAAGAAGCTCGTCAAGACCCGGCGCGGGGTCGGCGGCGGAGTCGAGCTCGCCAGGCCGGCGTCGAGCATCACGATGTTCGACCTGTGCGTGCTCTTGGACGATCCGGTGGTTGAGTGCCGCTGCATGTTCGGGTTCGGCCACTGCGCCGCGGACGGGGCGTGCCCGCCCGGCTGCCCGTGCATGGCGATGCACCACAAGCAGATCGAGTTCCTCAAGGGCACGACGATGGCGGACGTTTCGTCCCTGATGCTCTCGCACCTGTGTCACGACGGCGAGGCGAGAGGGAGCCAGCAGAAGGGACGACCCTCGCGAGCACGTCGAGCGAAGAAGTGAACCGCCACAGCTGGCCGGCTTCCCGTGACGGCAGCGCAGTGTGATCATGGTGCACCACCTTCGACTGGATGCGGAGACAGCTCGCGATCTTCAGTTTCCGAGAGCCGGCCCCCGACCGCGTACTCGAGTTCGATCCGCGCAAGCGCCGCATCCCGCTCCAGTTCGTTGAGCCGGATCCGCGCCTCGATGACGCCACGCTGCGCTTCGAGCAGCACTGTCACATCGTCCTGGCCCGCCGTCACCGACTTGGACGCGAGCTGAAGGTTGGTCTCGGCGAGAGCGATCAGGTCGCGGCGGAACTCCGCTGCGATCGCTTCGGTGCTCTGGGCCTCGACGAAGGCGACGCGGGCGCCTGCGACGGCGCGCTGGGTAGTGTCCTCGAACGCGGCCAGTGAGGCCCGCGCGAGCGAACCAGACTTTGCGATCTGAGCCTGGTTCAGATCGAAGATGGGGATCGCGACCTCGATGTCCGGGCCGACGAACCGCTTCTTGTCCTCGGTCTGCTCGAACGCCACGCCGAGGCCGAGGCTCTTGATGCGGCTCCGCTCCTGCTCGCTCAGCTCCGCGGCGCGGGCCTCCACGACCGCGCGAGCGGCCGCCACGTCAAGCCGCTGACTCGTCGCCAGTACCGCGACGGACGATTCGTCGAGCCCGGTTGGCAACTGCGGGCGATGAACCGGATGGTCGTCGCGGTGCTCTTCCGACGCCATCCAAGCCGCACTATCGCCCGCGTGCCCGATGAGCAGCAGCAGCCTCCGCCGCTCCTTGGCCAGTTCCCGCTCCTGCAACGCCAGGTCCGCTCGCAACGACAGGAGCTGCTGCCTCGCTCGGTTCGGGTCCAGGGGCGTGCCCTCTCCGCCCCGCACACGGTCTTGGAGCGCCACAACCGAGCGCTCGACCATCGCGATGTTCTCACGCGTGAGCACCACCGCCCGCTGGCCGAAGACCACCCGCGCATGCGAAGCCTTTACGTCGGCCACCAGACGGAGCGCCAAGTCCGACACCGACAGCACGGTCTCGTTGAGCCGGGCGTCAGCCGCGCGAATGCGGCTGGGGCGCAGCCATAGAGAGACCAGATCCTGCACCACGGTCGTGCCGATCTGGGAATAGCCCGCGACGGGATCCACCGGGAACCGCAGCGCCAGTGCGAGCACCGGGTTGGGCAGGAGCCCGGCCTGAACGAGATCCGCTCTCCCAGCTGCAATCTGCTCGACCTGGGACCGAAGAGCCCGGTTGTTCATCAGCGCGGTGCTCGCTGCCTGCTCCATCGAAAGGGGTGATTTGCCGTCCCACGGCGAGTGCCGATCCGCCCACGGCACCGTCCAGTCCACCGGCAGGCCGGACCGGTCTGCGACGGCCCCGCCCGCCCGCCGCAGATCCGGCGAGGGGTCGAGCGAGGCGCAACCGCCCGCGAGTGCGACCAGTGTCAGCGCCGCGGTGGCAACTATGCGAGAGAAGTGATGGGCGACAGAGAGAGCATGGCAGGTCATGAACGAAGTCTCCGGGGGACTGGTGGAGGAGCAGCGGGACGGGAGCACTCACTTGGCTGCGCGCGGCACACACCGGTCGCAGTCCACACCCTCGGGCGCGCACGACGCGCAGCGGACCTTGAGCACGCCGCCTTGCTCGTAGATGCTCATGTCGCTCTTACAGTCCTCGCAGCGGTGCGTCTTGATGACGCGGTCGCCGGTGTACCCCGTCCGCGGGTGGTACGTGCCGCGCACCTTGGTGATCTCGTCGTAGCACCTGGTGCAGACCGAGACCTGCCCCGGCTGGGCCGGCGTCATGGCATGCTTGTCGCTGGCGCAGCCGCCCGCGAAGGACACTGCGGCGAGCGAGATCAGAACGACGGGACGTGCGAACATCATGCGAGAATCTCCTTAAGAAGGCCAGCCTCGGCTCGCCGAACCGTTCGGCGCACCGTGGTTCGTGCAATCGGCCCGCGCCGCTCTCGCAACGCGGGGCCGTGGATTGTCCTGGACGGATCACTTGTGATCGTGGCCGCCGCTCGAGCCATGCGGAGACTCGGGCTGGTTGGCGCTATCGGCGGCGGGCTTTTTCTCCGGCCGGCTCGACCAGTGCAGGTGGGCGATTTTGGGCGCGCCTCCATCGTCTACGATGACGTAGGTCACGGCGGCCAAGAACTTCCTCGGCGCATCGGGGTGGTTGGGGTCGGGCACGGTGAACGAACCGATCTGTCGCACGATCGAGGTCGTGCCGAAGGTCTGCACGTCCTCCTTCGCTACGGTCATCACAAAGCCGGTCATCTCCTTGAGTTCGGGCAAGAGGTGATGGTCGCGGTAGGTTTCCCACGTCCCTTCATCGCCCGCGTTCTCGCTTACGGTTGCGCGGCCCTTATCGAGGAACAGCGCGTTGAGAGCCGTCGCGTCGCCCTTGCCGCACGCGGCGAGGTAATTGCGGGCGACCTTCAGCGCCGGGTTGCTTGCCGCGTTGATCGCGGCAACGGCTTCGGGGGCCATCTTGGTCAACATGGCCATCTTCGCCTCGTCGGACTTGCGATCCCACTTGCGGTCGCAGCCGGGGCAGCAGAAGCCGATGCTGACGCCCTTGAACTGCCGCGTGGGCGCTTCGGCGTCCACCTCGTTCTCCATGATCGGGCAGAGCTTGTTGACGGGCTTGGGCGAGGGTTCGGCCTGGGCTGTCGCGGCGGGCGGTTGGGGCTGCGCCGCGAAGGCGGCGGCGCTGATGATGCCAGCGGCGAGCACGAGCGCGGCGACTGAGCGGATGAACACGATGGGGGCATTCTTCATGGGTTTGACTCCGAGAAACGTGGATTGGGAATGTTGAACGAACGATGGGTGGCCCGTCGGTCTGGCCACACGGGATGCCGCCGCGCCGGCTCTCGCGCAGCGCGGCGGCGAAGATCACTTCTTGATGTACTCGCTCGGATCGAGGACCTCCTTGGGCGAGGTCTTGGCGAGCAGCACGTACTCGTCGATGCACGGGGGGCAGCAGAACTCGTAGGTCTTGCCGCCGATGATCCAGGTGAACT
>CAYZFW010000380.1:0-275 GCA_964477615.1 uncultured Phycisphaeraceae bacterium
CCTGCGTCAGCATCAGCATCCCCTGGCCCGCCGAGAGCGCTGCCCACGTGGTCCGCCCGTTGGCCGCGATCCGCTGGTCGCTCGAGAAGCCGAGCAATTCATAGAAGCGGATCGACGCCTCGACGTCCACCACGTGCGCCATCGGCACCAGGCCGTGAACCAGCGTGCGCGAGTCATGTGCTGTGTCGGTGGGCGTGGTGGTCATGGTTCAAGGGAGCGCGGCGGGCAGATCGGGCCACAGCCACGCAAACGTCCCCGCCGTCAGCAGCGCGTAG
>CAYZFW010000380.1:285-3523 GCA_964477615.1 uncultured Phycisphaeraceae bacterium
CGATCCCGTCGAACAGTTTCCCGGGCAGGGTGTGCCATGGATGGGCCATCCAGATGATGGTCGTGAGCGCGTTGCCGCAGTGCGCCAGGAACGCCGCGGTTCCGACGACGCGGAACACGCTGAGATACTCGGCGCCCGCGGGAAGCCCCGCGTGCCCCGCGAGGTACGCCACAAACGTCGTGATGAGCAGCAGGTTCACGAACCACAGCCCCAGCGTCTTCCCCATGTTCGGGCGCTCGGGCATGATCTGCAGCAGGAAGTACGGCCCACGCTTCATCATCTCCGCGATCTCAGGCGACTTGTCCGACCCGTTGCAATCAAACGGCACGAAGTACTGCCCCGGTGCGAGCCCCGACGCCCGCACCGCCTCCTGCAGCGCGCCCTGCTTGGCACGCGGGTCGCCGTAGTCCTTCTTGTGGATCGGCAGCACCATCCAGATGATCGAACTGGCAAAGAACAGCAGCACGGCGGACAACAGGATCGGCAACCACAACTGCGGCAACATGCCCATGACGGTCGGCCTCCGAGGGTCGCGCTTGCGCGCGGAGTTGAGACTTGTTCGGCGTCAACAGCACGAAACGCCGGGCTTGCGTGTCCCAAGGTACGCCTGACGTGTCCCGAGAGCAACACCAAACCCCGCCCCGCTAGTCCTCCGCCTTCTCGCCCTCCGGCGCCATCTTCACCAGTTTGGGATCGAACCGCGCCACCACCTCCACCAGGTCCGCCTGCTCCTGCATCACCCTGTGGATGTCCTTGTAGACCCCCGGCACCTCGTCCACGCCCGCCGACAGCACGGTCACCCCCGCGGCTTCCAACTCACGCCGGACGTTGCCCCATCGAAAGGTCTCGCGGGCCTTTGTGCGGCTCATCAGCCGTCCGGCCCCGTGACTGGCCGAATCGAGCGACCCCGCCCCGCCCTTGCCGCGCACGACAAAGCCGGGGCTGGCCATCGATCCGGGGATGACGCCCAGGACCCCGGTCGAAGCGGGCGTTGCGCCCTTACGGTGCACGATCAACTCCTCTTCGACACCCTGCACCGCGTGCCGCTCCTTCCACGCGAAGTTGTGGTGGTTCTCGATGCCCGCGATGACCTCGGCACCCAGGTGCTTGGCGATGTGCCGGTGGATCAGCGCGTGGTTCGCGCTGGCGTAGCGGCCCATGAGGTTCATGGCGTCCCAGTACTCCCGCCCTTCCTGCGAACCGAGATCGAGCCACGCGAGGTGCTGCTGCTGGCGCGAGAGATCGCGTCCGGTGATCGCCTTGGCGAGCCTTGAGTAGTGGTCGCACACCGCCGCGCCGGTGCCGCGCGAGCCCGAGTGCGACAACAGCGCCAGATACCGCCCCGGCCCGGGCAACCCCTCGGCGTGCGGCCCCTCCGGCACCGTCAGCACGCCGAACTCAACAAAGTGGTTCCCGCTGCCGCTGGTCCCGAGCTGGTTCCACGCCTTGTCCTTGTTGCGCGCGGTGATGGGCGAGACGGTCCAGTCTTCGTCCATCACGCCGTGCTCACGCTTCTGCCGGCCCTCGAATGCGCAGCCCATCCCCCACCGCGTCTCGGTCTCGATCGCCTTCGTCAGCCGCTTGAGTTCGTGCGCCGAGTCCAGCGATTCCACCGGCACGTCCAGCACGCTCAGTTTCATCCGGCACGCGATGTCCACCCCCACGGCGTAAGGGATCACCGCCCCACGCGTGGCGAGCACGCCGCCGATGGGCAAGCCGTACCCCACGTGCGCGTCGGGCATGATCGCCCCCGCCACCGCCACCGGCAGCCCCATCGCGGCATTCATCTGATCGAGCGCCCCCTGATCGATGTCACTGCCCCACCGCGCGTACGCCGGGGGTTCGCCGGGCTGAGGAAATTCCGTCGCTTCGGGGGACATCGCCGATGGTAGGGTTCCCTTGGCAGCCCCCCGCCGGTGCCGACCGAATTTCGGCTGTCACGCGATTTCCTGTCTGCCGCCCGGAACCGATCTCCCCCACCCGCATCCCACCTGTTACCATCATTGGGTGTCCCCGGCCCCTCGGTGTTCGCCGAAGCCGACACCCGCTTCCGACAGGAGATTCAGTCATGATGACCGCACTGGCCCTCTGTCTTTCGCTTCACACCGCCGGCCCCGTCGCGACGCTCGCCCAGAGCGTGAGCGTCGAGGCTTCGACGCAGCGCCACACCATCACCGTCGCCGCCAAGAAGCCCGGCACGACCAAGCCCAAGAAGGGCGACGGCGGGCGCGCTGATCCGCGCAAGAAGCCGCCGATCCGCGTCCCCGACGGCCGCACCCGCCCCGGCGGCGGCGGCGGCGGGGTCATCTGAGCCTCGTTTCTTGCTCCAGCTTCGCACCACTAGCGCCCGCGCCCAACACGCGGGCGTTTTCCTGCGCACGCCAAATCGCCGCTGTTACGCCACCGTCAACGGTGACGGCCCAATCGTCGCTACCGTGATCGTCCCCAAACTCCGACCCGCCAGATACCGGTTCAGGCCGTCAAGCGTCAGCGCGTCGTACTTGCCCGCGAGTTCTTCGAGCGTCCGCGGCCTCCCGAGTTTGTGGTGGTCACGCGCGAGCGCGCCGGCCCGAGCACCGCTGCTCTCGCCGCTCATCACCAGCTTGCTCTTGAGCCCGACGACGGCACGCTGGAACTCGCCCGCGTCCACCTTGCCCGCGTCGGTCATCAGGCGGCGCAGTTCGCCCAGCAGCACCGTCAGCGTTTCCTGCGCCCGTTCGGGCGTCGTGCCCGAGTACGCCACCGTCCGCCCGTAGGCTTTGTCCGCGGCATAGCTCGCGTACACGCTGTAGCACAGCGCCCGCTTCTCGCGCACCTCGCTGAAAAGCCGCCCCGACATGCCGCCCGACAGCACCGCCGTCGCGACGCGTTCGAACCAGCAGTTCTCGTCGGTCTCCGGCGGTCCATCGTGGCACACGGCGATTTGCACCTGGTTGGTCGCGTCCGTCTCGTGGACCACGCCTCGCTCGCCCGTGCCGGTCCACGTCACCGCGTGGCGCGACCCGGTCCATCCTTTCAGAAGTTCGTTCAGTTTCTTCGCGATGGGTTCCGCCTCGACGCCGCCGGCGATGCCGATGACCCCGCCGCCCGGAACCGCGCCCTGCGCCCACGCGGGGGCGAGGTCGTCGTGCGTCAGGTTTTCCAGCCCCTCGATGGTGCCGAGGCTGGAGCGCCCGATGGGGTCTGGGTTGTGCCGCTTCCGAAGCAGGTGCATCACGCGCTCCTGCGGGTCGTCCTT
>CAYZFW010000381.1:0-1658 GCA_964477615.1 uncultured Phycisphaeraceae bacterium
GGGAGGAGAAGCGGAAGAGGTTGGGGATGTGACGGAGGGGCAGAGCACAAAGCACAGAGCACAGAGCACAGATTCGGAATTGGGGATCGGGTGTCGTTGTGGCGGGTGGCTTTCTTGGATTCTGGGCGAAAGCCCATGCATGGGCGGTGAGATGGCCCGCCTTTCGGCGGGTTGCCCCGCCCCCCGCCCCCCTCCCCCGGAGGGGAACGCGAGTCAGGTGGTGCCTGACTTGCGCTTTGGGGGCGAGACGCGAGACTTCGAGACGACCTCTTGACTTGGCCGGCCGGCGGTTGCTTTGAGGTGGGGACACAGCGAAAAAACTGGGCCTCCACCTCTAGGGCAAGTTCAGAACGCAGTGGCTGGGTTTGGGCGCGCTGGGGGTGGAAGTGCGCGTGAGAGTTCATGCGGCGGGGTGGGGGTAAGTCTTTGCTGGGGGCGGGGTTGCAGATTTTTTTCTTGGAGTTGGGATTATTCAGAGGGGGTGTTGGGGGGCGGCGCGTGCGCACGCGAGCGTGAGCATGATACTCGCCGTTGTTTGGCGTGCCTTGATGAGCCGGGTGAATCCTCCGGTGTGTCGCGCGGTATCGCCCGTATGGCAACCGGCAAAAGACCCGTGGCCGCTCTGGCTGCAATCGTCCTGGCGATGTGCGCGGTGTGCGTCGGCTGTGCGGGGTCTGGTGGTGGGGCCGGGAAGGGCGCGGTTTCCTTCACCGCTGATCCCGAGGCGGGTCGGCGTGCGATGGCAAAGCACTTTCATTTCAGGCCCGCAGTAGTGCCTAGGGGGGCGTGGTTGGCGCTGCTGCCTGGGGCCTCGGGGCTCAAAGTATTCGACGATGAAGAGCACTATTTCCGTGCCGCCGAGCAGTTGAGCGCGTCGGGGTTTGATGTGATTGTGATCGACTACAAGGCGGCGTATCGCGCGGCTCCGGACGCGCCGGATGTCGAAACGGGCGACAAGATCGGTTGGGTCCTCGCTCAGGCCGTGCAGTGGGCGCGTGAGAACAACAAAATCGGAGTTGGCCATCCTGGCGCTGCGGTGGCGTGGTCGCTTGGTGCTGAGGGGCTTTGGGGACTGGTCAACGACCGTGCGGCATTGGATCGGCTTGGGGTGAGGGCAGCGGCTGCGTACTACCCGTCGAACGAAGACGAGCGTCTGCTTCGGCCGGTGGTGCCGCTGCTGGTGCTGACGGGCGAAAAGGATGACGTGACCGAATCAAAGGTGATGCGGAGTGCCGCCGCTGGCGCGGACCCCGCGAAGTTCCAGCTTGTCGCTTATCCCGGGGCGATGCACGGGTTTGACATCACGAGCTTGGCCAAGCCGAGGAAGGTGTCGCTGATCCCGATCGTTGGTCCCACCGCGACATTCGGCTACGACCCCGCTGCCGCTGAGGACGCGCGGAGGCGGCTTGCCGCGTTTCTGACTGACAACGTGAAGTGATTGGAGGGTCTGGAACCTCGCGGGGGCAGGTGGCCCGGCTTTGTGTGGCGGGGCGTGATCCGTGCCACGGGCTTCTCGCGTCTTCGCGAGATGCCCGTGCCGAACTGGGGTTGCGTCATTCGGGGAGCACGGGCATCCGCCTCCCCCGGAAGGGCGGCGGAAGCCCGTGGCACGGGTGATGTGGGGAGTCTCGATTCGGGGCACGGCGGGGACGCCGTAC
>CAYZFW010000381.1:1668-3514 GCA_964477615.1 uncultured Phycisphaeraceae bacterium
CCGGCACCCTGGGGGAACGTGGCGGGGCGTGGATCGGGGAGCACGGGCGATCTTGGGCTGGGTGTGCTCCGGCGGGCGGCTGATTATCGGTCGCTTTGCACGATTTTTCGCGGCGGTTGCTGCCTGGGGCTTGCATCGGGGGTGCGGTGCGATAGTGTCTCCTTGCCACGCACTGCTGTCCGTGTGGCGCACAGTGAGGAGATATTCCAGATGAAGAGTTCGCGTGTGTTTTCTTGTGGTGTGATCGCCGCCGGCGTGTTCGGCGTGGGCGGGGTTTCGCATGGCACGATCCTCGACATGCGGTCGTGGATCGATGCCAACGGGTTTTCCAACAACTCGGCGAGCAACGAGTGGCAGGGGCGCATCGGCTCTGCGACGGGGGCGCTGATGACGCCGGGTTTGACGGCGTGGACGACGCCGGGGGTGCAGTTCAGCGTTCCGCTGATCGGGCCGATCACGTCGCCCGGGAGCGACAGCGGGGCGGCCGGCCCGGCGACGTTTGATGGGTTGTGGGTTCACCCGGGCAGCGGTGTTGACGCCGTGGCGGTGTTTGCGCCGCAGTCGGCGGTCGATCTCGCGGGGGTTCGTGTGCGGTCGGAGTTGATCGGCAATGGGCTGAGCGGCAACGGGGTGCGCATCCTTGCGTTTCTGACGGTGGGCGGGATCACGACGCAGATCGGGAGTCACGCCGTGCTGGGGGGGACCAGTGTTGAGCAGACGGACGACTTCCTGCTGCCGGGGACGGTGACGCTCAACCCCGGCGACACGCTGGCGATTCACTTCAATGACAACGGGTCGTATCTGTTCGACCATGTGAACTTCAACGCGACGGTGATCATTCCGGCGCCCGCGGGTGGGCTGGTGCTGTGCGGTGCTGGTTTGGCGTGTGTTCGCCGTCGGCGGGTGTGAGGTGGGTCGATCGAAAAGTGTGAACGGAGCCTTCGGATGGCCGAAGGCTTTTTTCATGGTCGTTGCTGTGGAGATTGGCCGGATGCCCGAACGCCGCGGGGTGGTGAGTTGACCGCCCAGTGGTGGGAAGTGGCGTCGTACGTGGTGACGGTGATCGGTCTGCCGTTCGCCATCGTGGTGTTCATCTGGCAGCAGCGCCGGGAGCGGCAGAACGAGGAAGAGGAGATCTATCAGCGTCTGAGCGACGAGTACACGACGTTCATGAAACTGGTGATGGAGAACCCGGACCTGGGGCTGCTGCGGCGTCGGCGGGAGACGGCCCCGCTCGAGCCCGAGCAGGAGGAGCGGAAGCAGGCGGTGTTCAACATCCTGATTGCGCTGTTCGAACGGGCGTACATCCTGGTGTACGAGGAATCGATGCAGCCGCAGACGCGGCGACTTTGGCAGAGTTGGGAGGACTACATGCGCGACTGGTGCCGGCGCGAGGATTTCCGCGCGGCTCTTGATGAGTTGCTGCGTGGAGAAGACCCGGCGTTCGCGGATCACATCAGGCGGATTCGGCAGGAAGAGACCGTGGCGGCGGGGAAGTGAATCCGGCTGGTGTGATGACACTCGCGTGAGCGTGGCAGCCAGTATGGCACGGGTGATGGGGGACGATCGATGGGGATGCTCGTGTCTTGGCGGATGCGCGCGACCTGCGTGGGTGAGATCGCGGCGGGTTCGGCACGGGCATCTCGCTCGGAAGCGAGAAGCCCGTGGCACGGAGAGGGATTTCGTGATCGGCACGGGCATCTCGCTTGGAAGCGAGAAGCCCGTGGCACGGGTTCGGCACGGGGATCGCGGGTGCGGAAAAGGCCGCGGGCCCCGGGGTTTGGTCCGGGGCCCGCGTCAGTCGGCGTTGACGGTAAGCCGAGTTCTGTCTTCTCATGTGCCCTTG
>CAYZFW010000382.1:0-3511 GCA_964477615.1 uncultured Phycisphaeraceae bacterium
ACGACCCGATCCACGATGTCCCGCTGGGCAACTACCCGCAGGCGTACTCCCACCTGGGGCTCATTAACGCAGCGGTTCGGCTCTCGGGAGTCTGACAATCCAGCCCACGCCGCTGTGGTGATCCCAGCCGGGCCACGCCGACCATGGCCAGAAAACCGCGGAACTGACCAGATTCCGCTTGATCCGGGCATTGGATCGGTCCATACTCCAACCGGGCCCGCACAAGCCCGCATGCCGGTCTGCGCACACAGACCGCGAGCACCCACGCTCACCTTCGAGACAGGAGATCAGGACATGAATCGGATTCTGCTGCTCACTTGCACTTCCACGGCACTGACACTGCTGACGGCCGCCCACGCCCACGCCGCACTGCTCGGCCCCACGCCGTATCTCAGCAGCGCCGACAGCCCCTTCGCCGGGCTGGGGCTCGCGACCTTCCACGTCGAGGACTTCGAGGACGGAGCCCTGAACACCCCCGGCCTGTTCGCAAACGGCGGCCAGATCGCCCAGAGCAGTTCCTTCGTCGATTCCGTCGACGCCGACGACGGCAGCATCGACGGCTCGGGCGCAACCGGCAGATCGTGGTACTCCGGCAGCACCCTCAGCGCCATGCGCTTCACCTTCGACGCCGACGACCTCGGCGGCCTGCCCACCCACGCCGGCGTCGTGTGGACCGACGTCGGCGCCACAACCGGAGCCCTCGGCTTCGGCGGCGTCACCTTCGAAGCCTTCGACGCGCTGGGCGCCAGCCTGGGCGTCATCGGCCCCGTCACCCTCGGCGACGGCACCGCCCTCAGCGCCACCGCCGAAGACCGCTTCTTCGGTGCGGTCAATGCCGGGGGCATCAGCGCCATCGAGATCCGAATGGACAACAGCACCGACTGGGAAATCGACCACGTGCAGTACGGCCTGCCGACCCCGGCCACAGTAACGCTGCTCGCACTCGCGGGCGCAACGCTCACGCGACAACGCCGGCGCTGAGGCCATTGGGCGCAGTCTGGTGTCATGAGAAATGGAGCCGGGGGGAATTGAACCCCCGTCCCGGAACAGTCCGCACGGCGCCTCCACGCGCGTCTCTGGCGATTGATCTCGGCAGGCCGCCGCCGCCAGCGGCGTCGGGCCCTGCCCAGCCCCTATGTGCTTCTCGTCTCCCGCGCTCCGGGGCGCCGCGAGGAGTACCAGCCCGATGTCTTTTGTCCCCGCCCCATCGGGCGTCTGGCGGGGACAATGCCGCCAGTATTAGGCAGCGAGAGCGTAGTTGTTATTGGCAACTATCATTGTGCACGTTTGGTGACGCGGCCTACGTGCGCCGCGGCGCGCCACGCCGTACTTTCCCTGTCCGGTCGAAACCGATCGGCCCCGATTTTCAAAGAGCATGAAAGCGTAGGCGCACTGAGACACACGCATCTCGTCGTTTCGTACACCAACTCACCCGCCGCCATTGACGGAGCGTTGACGCGCACAGACACCGTCATCGCACGGTGCGAGATTGGCGAATCACGCTCCCATGTCGACCCGTGACACTGGTTCAATCCCGAGAGCATTCTCACCCCATCAAACCAGAGAAATCGCGAAGAACTCCTTTCGCCGAGCATTTCTGATCCCCCTACCCTTCCCCGGTCACGCCCGCCCGCCCGCGGGCCGAGGGAGATAGACGGTGAAGAGATCGCCCCAAAGCAGCCCGCCCCGCCGCCAGCCCGCGCCTCCCGCGCGGCGTGGACACCCCGCGCCCACCGTGGCCGCCCTCACCCTCTTCCTCGCTGCCCACGCGGCACACGCGCAAGACAGCACCGCCGCCACCCCCGCCGCCAGCGACGCGCTCTCACCTTATGAGCCGTCCTTGCAGCGCCTCCGCTACGCCGTGGACATGGCCCCGCTGACGAGTTCGTGGGGCAGCGCGTACCTCATCGCGCCGGTGCTGAAGGCCCCCGCCGAGATCGACCCGCTCTTCACCACCCAGATGGCCGGCGCGACCTCGGTGAGCGCCGACCAGGCCAACAACGTCACCTTCATACCGCGTACGTTCGAGCGCTGGGCCAACCCCGGCCTCGGCGTCAACCCCGCGAAGAACACGCCGCCCGCGCCCGCCGACGCCATCACCGTCTCGTCATTCTCGCGCCGCTTCGCTCTCGCCCACACCGGCGTCTCGGCGGGTGCCACGAACATCGTCTCCGCCGTCATCGGCATCAACGACGCCAACCCCACGCGTCTCCTCGTCGAGCGCACCGTCGCGCTCGCCAGCCGCGCCAGCTCAGCCGCACCCGACACCGCCACGCTCGCCCTCGGTGGCATCGACTCCGCCGGCACCCTCGCCCTCCGCGCCGACGCCGCCACCGCCAAAGCCCCGCAGCCGGTGCGCCAGGACAACATCGTGCGTGTGAGCAGCGCCGCACGGAACGCCGCGACCATCGCCACCCTCGGCTGGAACAACGAAACCGGCCCGCAGTCCACCGACCCCGGCGCGGTCACGTTCGTCGGCGCGGGCCTCGGCGTCGCCGTCACCATCCCCGCGCTCATGCCGGCCACCGCCCCGCTCGCGCTGTCGCTGGATTTCGCGGCCCGGTATCTCGCAAACGCCACGCCGCGTGAGAACGCCCTCGCCCCGGGCCTCTCCGCACTCCGCGGCAGCCCGACGTACGCGACGCTCACGCTCGCGGGCTTCACCTCCGCCGGAACCGTCGCGTGCCTGGCGCGATCGAGCAATACCTCGACCACCGATGCGCTGCACCTCTTCGCGGTGGATTCCTCGGGAATTCCAGTGCCATACTCGGCCCGCGCCGCCGTGATCCCCGCCCCGCTCACCGTCCCCGGCGGCTTTACCTTCAACGCCGCCGGCCGCGCCGAGTTCCGTCACTACCGCAACCAGTCCCTCTTCCGCGGCCCGCACGGGCACGTCGCGCTCGGCTTCGATCCGACGATCAGCGCCCCCACGCTGGCCGCGGTCGCCACCGATCCCGATGTCGGCACCGCGGGCGCCGGCGAGGCCCTCCTCGTTGCCCGTTTCTCTTCGCCGACGCCCACATGGACCGTCGCCGCCCACCCCGGCACCCCGGTGCTCGACGGCCCGGCGGGCACCACCATCGCAACCATCACGCCGGGCGCGCCCGTCACCTTCTCCGCGCCGGCGCTCGATCTCCTGGGCAACGTCTACATCGTGGCCAACATCACGCCCACCGGCGGCGCCGCGACGCAGGCGCTCCTCAAGGGTGTCCGAACGCCGTCGTCGCCCACCGGCTACGTCTTCGAGCGCCTCCTGCAAGCGGGCCACATTTTCACCGGCCCGAACTCGACACGCCCCATCACCGTCACACGCCTTCGGTTGGCAGATTCCGACTCCATCGACAGCGGCGGCTTCCACGCCGGCGCGATCCTCCAGCAGCAGATCCCCGGCACCCCCACCACCAACCCCGCCAGCCCCTCAGCCTTCGGCGGCGTCGCCGTGAACGCCGTGATCACCTACGACGCCGAAAACCCGGCGCAAGCCCAGCGCTACGAGGCCACCGTCTTCATC
>CAYZFW010000383.1:0-295 GCA_964477615.1 uncultured Phycisphaeraceae bacterium
CCTCGGCGGGGCCAAGGCGATCAACCTGCGCCAGGACCGCATCCCGCCGCTGAAGGACGTGAACGCGCGGCTGAAGGAGATCACGGGGTGGTCGAGCCACGGCGTGCCGGGGTACCTGCCGGCCAAAGCGTTCTTCGCCTTCCTGGCCAAGCGGCAGTTCCCCACGACGGTCACAGTGCGGCCGCGGGCGCAGATGGACTACCTGCCCGAACCGGACATCATTCATGATGTGTTCGGGCACGTCCCGCTGCACGCCGACCCGGTGTTCGCCGAGTTCCTGCAGACCTACGGCAAA
>CAYZFW010000383.1:305-3496 GCA_964477615.1 uncultured Phycisphaeraceae bacterium
CCCGTACCACACCGAGCGGCTGGCGCGGCTCTTCTGGTTCACCGTTGAGTTCGGGCTCATCCACGAGGACGGCAAACTCAAGCTCTACGGCAGCGGCCTGATCTCCAGCGAGGGCGAGGGCCACCACGCGCTGGAATCGCCCAAGGTGGATCGGCGGAAGTTCGAGCTCGAGCGGGTGTGCTCAACCACGTTCGAGATCGACCACTACCAGCCGATCCTGTACGTGCTCGACTCGTTCGAGCAACTGCGGGACGGGATGGTGACGTACGCCGAGCGGATTCTGAACGAGCCGGCGGGGGCAGCGCGGTGATGCTGCGGATGGTGGCACCAGCTTCTAGCCGGTGTTGACGCCATCACAGACCGTGCCCTGACACGGGCATACAATGCACGGACATCTCGGGGCGGTAGCTCAATTGGGAGAGCACTAGCTTTGCAAGCTAGGGGTTGCCGGTTCGATCCCGGTCCGCTCCATTCTTTCCGGGTGGGATTCCGGCTTGGGTGAAGGACATTCGTGCGCCGTGCCACCGACGTCCGTTCCGACGGACTTCGGTGCTCCTGGCCCCTCGCTCCGAACCGCAACGTCCCGCGCCGGTATGCTCGTCCCAGCGCGGCACATCCGCCACTTCACCGCTCGGAAGCGGTTCAGCGGCGGCTTCGACGGATCGGGGGCCCGTTCGACACCGTGCCGCGCCCTGAGGTTTGCCATGCCCAACTTCGCGTCCCCCCGGTTCCGATTCTCCCACGCGATCATTCTCACCACGATCGCCTCTCTGGGTGCGCTGTCTTATGCGGTCGAGCCCGAGAAGGCCAAAGAGGAGAAGGCCAAGTGGGACATCGACAAGCCCGAGGGGCTGACGGCCGTGAAGGAGGCCACCATCGATACTGACGAGGGGACGTGGATGAACCTCGACCTCTCGCCCGATGGCTCCACCATTGTTTTCGATTTCATGGGCGATCTCTACACCATGCCCATCACCGGCGGGGAGCCCAAGGCCATCACCAGCGGCCTGGCGTGGGACATGCAGCCCCGCTTCAGCCCCGACGGCAAGCGCATCGCCTTCACCTCCGATCGCGCCCCCTCCAACGGCGACAACATCTGGACCATCAGCGCCGACGGGTCGAACCCGAAGCAGATCACCAAGGAGAGTTTCCGGCTGCTCTGCAGTCCATTCTGGACGCCCGACGGCACGTCCATCGTGGCGCGGAAGCACTTCACGTCCCGGCGTTCGCTCGGCGCGGGTGAGATGTGGCTGTACCACGCCTCGGGCACCGAGGGGGCCACCGGCGGGCTGCAGCTCACCACCAAGCCGACGGAACAGAAGGACGTGAACGAGCCGGCGATCTCGCCTGATGGGAAGTACCTGTACTACTCCCTCGACGCCACGCCGGGGGAGTCGTTTGAGTACAACAAGGACTCGAACACGGAGATCTACTGCGTCGACCGACTGGAACTTGCGACGGGCGAGACGGTGCGGCTGGTGTCCGGGCCGGGCGGCGCGGTGAGGCCAACGCCTTCGCCCGACGGCAAGTCGCTCGCGTTCGTGCGGCGGATCCGTGAGCGCACCGCGATGTTCATCATGGACCTCGCCAGCCAGCGCGTCCGCCCGCTCTACGACCAGCTCGAACGCGACATGCAGGAATCCTGGGCGATCCACGGCGTGTACCCCGCCTTCGATTGGACGCCCGACAGCAAGTCGATCGTGTTCTACGCCAAGGGCAAGATCCGGACGATCGCCGCGGACGCCGAGTTCGTGCCGGGGAGCGATGACGCCGGGGGGGCGGCGTCCGTGATCCCGTTCCACATCAAGACGAATCGGACCGTGCGGGAGGCGCTGCGGTTCCCCATCCCCGTCGCGCCCGACGAGTTCGATGTGAAGGTGCTGCGCTGGGTGGAGGTATCGCCCAAGGGAGATCGGGTGGTGTTCCAGGCGCTTGGGCATCTGTATCTGCGAGATCTGAACGCCGCGCCAGGGACGAAGCCGCAGCGGCTGACAAAGGGCGAGGACCGGTTCGAGCATTTCCCCGCGTGGTCGCGCGACGGCTCGAAGATCGCCTTCACGACGTGGAACGATGAAAAACTCAGCGAGGTGCGGGTGTTTGATCTCGCGTCGGGCGCGGAGACCGTGGTGACGAGTGAGCCGGGGCACTACGTTCACCCGGTGTTCACGCCCGACGGCACGAAGGTGGTGTACGGGAAGGTCTCGGGGGGATTCATCACCGATCCGGTGTGGTCAGATGAGCCCGGGGTCTACGTCGCCGAGGCCCGCGGCGGATCGGCGCCGGTCAAGATCACTACCAAGGGCACGCAGCCGCAGTTCGGCGCAGTGAACGACCGCGTGTTCCTCATGACCGTGACGAGCGAGAAGGAGCGCGACCGGCGCTCGCTCATCAGCATGAAGCTCGACGGCACGGAGGAGCGGACGCACTTTGTGAGCGAGAACGCGACGCAGTACAGCGTGAGTCATGATGGAAAGTGGTGCGCCTTCACCGAGCGGTTCAACGTCTACATCACGCCGATGGTGGACACGGGGCGGAGCATCGACATCGGGCCAAAGTCCTCGGCGTTCCCGCTGGCGAAGGTGAGCAAGGACGCAGGGGAGAATCTCCATTGGAGCGGCGACAACGCCCGGCTGCACTGGAGCCTGGGGCCGACGCTGTACACCCGGGCCCTCAAGGATTCGTTCGCGTTCCTCGAAGGTGCTCCCGAGAAGCCGCTGGAGCCCGAGGGCAACGGCGTAGCACTCGGGTGGAAGCAGCCCACCGACAAGCCCGGCGGCAGCATCGCGTTCACGAACGCCCGTGTGCTCACGATGAATGGGGATGAAGCGCTCGACAACCACACCATCATCGTGCAGGGCAACCGCATCGTGGCGGTCGTGCCCTCGCAAGGGATTGCACCGCTGAACATCAAGCCCATCGCCGACGTCATCATCGACTGCAAGGGCAAGACCATCATGCCCGGATTTGTCGACGTTCATGCCCATGGGCCGCAGGGCACGCAGCACGGCGTGGTGCCGCAGCGAAACTGGGGCCGCCACGCCGACGTGGCCTTCGGCGTGACCACGATCCACGACCCCAGCAACGACACGAACACCATCTTCGCCGCCAGCGAGATGCACAAGGCGGGCCTGATCGTTCAGCCACGGACGTACTCGACGGGCACGATCCTCTATGGAGCGGCGGGGTCTTTC
>CAYZFW010000384.1:0-3493 GCA_964477615.1 uncultured Phycisphaeraceae bacterium
CCAGGAGCTCTTCGCGGACCACGCCCTCGCGCCCCGCGGCGCAAGACGCCGTGGCTCGGAGATCGCCACCGCCGATCCACGCCAGCGGCGGGTTGTGCTCGCCTTGCGCGTTCATCGAGAGCCGGCGCGATTCGCGGAGCTCCGCCGTCAGCCGCACGCTCAGCACCTCCGCAGCGACGTCCAGCGCTGCCAGCGTCGCGCCGTCTGAATCGGTCCGCGTGCGAAACCCTTCGAGCACCACCGCCCGCGCGTCCGGCGTGTCGATTTCTTCGACCGCCTCGACCGCCTGTGCCGGCAACGCGAGCGCCGGCGGAACGTCCTGATCCGGCCCACGGCGTGTCGGGAGTGGGGCGAAGGCACGGGAGGCGAGATCGAGCGCCGTTGCGCGGTCGATATCCCCGGTCACCGCGGCCTCGATAGGGGCGCGGGCCAGCGCACCGCGCACAAACGCAGCCGCACTGGCGAAGTCCATCGCTCCCGCTTCTTCGGCGCTGGGCGCCCGGGGGCGGGGATCATCGGGGAACGCCGCGCGAAGCAGGACGGTGTTGAGCGCGTACTCGGGCGATCGAGCCCCCTGCCCCGCGAGAGCCGAGAGGCGGGCCCGCTCGCGCTCGAACACGCCGCGCTCGAGCACGCCCGACGAAACAACCTCAGCCGCGAACGCGAACGCCGCCTCGGCCTTGTCGGCCCGCGCGGAGATGATCAGAGAAGTGGCCACCGGCGTGAGCACCGCGTCGATGCCCAGCCCCGCAGCGTCCGCCGCGCGGCGCATCGCGACAGAATTCCGCGTCGGTGTCGCGGGCTGAGCAAGCGTCGCGCGAAGCATGGTGGACAGCGCCCGCGTCTGGGCGCTCTCGGTCGCCGGACCGGCCACGAGCGAGAGCGTCAGCACGATGCGCGTCCCCGCAGCGTCCGCCGCCGCACTCGGCGACGCCATCGCCCGATGGTGGAACACCACGCCCGACGACATCACCGCCGTCAGAACGCCCGAGGCGGGGTGGAGTTCAGCGCTGCGCACAGCGTCGGGCGGGGCATGCTCGGGCAGCGTGATCGGCTTCTGTACCGCGGCCACAGGCCCGCCAGCCTTCTCCGCCGCGCCGGCTTCGCCGACCACATCAGCCCCGCTCGCCCCGGCGGGCAGAACCAGCGCCCGCGCCGGCGCGGGGGTGTCCAGCGCCGCCAGCAGCCCGTCCTCGCCGATGTCCATCGATCCGCCCGCTGAACTCGCCGGCAGCAGCGCCACCACCGCCGAACGGTCAGGGTCAAGCCGAACGCGTGCGGCGTCGGTCACGAGCGGCACACCGACACGCGGCATGAGCTCGCGCGCCAGCTCGGCCCGCTGCACCGGCGAGATCGGTGCGTCCCGCAGCGCGGCCAACTCGGCGAACGCGTCCGCAACCCGCTCCGGCGAGAGAGACGCAAACGCCCGCGCCTCCGCGTCGAGCGTACTCAGCACCGAGGCACGCGCCGCCTCAACCTCCTCCTCCGGGATCGGCCCCGCAAGCAGCCCGCGGGCCGTTGCGACCAGGCACCGCGCCAGTTCCGCCGCCGAGCCGGGCGGCCCACCCGCGATCAGCGCCGTGATGGTGAACGACCGCGAGAACCGCGGCATGACCGCACGGCGCGGCCCCACAGGCACGCACTGCTGCGCCCCGGGTTCGCCGCCCTCCTCGGCCATCGCGGCCTCGAGACGACGCCGGACGACCTCCAGCAGCACGCGGTCGGCCAGGTCCCTCGTGAACTCGCGGACGGTGTCGACGCCCGCCACCCCTTCGGGCACGGACGTGCCGCGCGTGAGTTGCACGAAGTCCGTCGCAAGCCCGGCATCGTGCAGCACGAGCGCGAGGGGCTTGTCGCTCATGGCGTTGGCGACGGGGAGCCGCTCCGGTCGTGGGCCGCCGGGCAGGCGCGAGAACACGCCGCGTGTCACCGCTTCAAGCTCTTCCAGTTCCAGCCCGTCTCCGACCACGACGAGCGAGGCGCTGGGGACCACCACCCACTTTGTGCGGAACGCCTCGGCGGTCGCCGCCGTCAGCCCCGGGTCCACCGCGCCCGTGCCGAAGGGGAACCGGGTCGCGAAGCGCGAGCCCGGCATCAGCCGCGGCAGCAGGCCCGCATTGGCACGGAGCGCCACGCCCATTGCCGCACGTTCGCGCTCGTCCATCGTCTCGCGGACCTTCGCCCATCCCTCCGGCGTCAGCACTTCCGGCGGCGGCGCCGCGAACGTTCGCGCGAGCGCTTCGAGAGCCGCCCGCACCGACGCCTGCGCCGGCGCGGTCGCGGGCACCGCGATCGAGAACGTGCACCACTCGTACCCCACGCCCGACTTCAGATCGGACTCCGGCTGAACGCCGAGCGTTCGCAGCGTGCCCACCGACGGCGCGGCGAGGATCGACGCGCGGGCGAGCAGTTCGGCCGCGCGGGCGCTGCCGCGCTCGTGGTCGAGTTCATCGAGCGAACCGAAATCAACCCGCAGCGACGCAGCGACCCGGGGCGGTGCCCCCGGCGGCGCGGGGTGACGCACCACCAGATAGTTCAGCCCGTTGGCCAGCACGCCGCGACGAGCCTGAGGGTTCTCCGGCAGCGCCTGACGCCCCAAGGCCCGTGGCGCGACCGAGGCGACCAATGTCACCACCACCAGCATCAGGATGGACGCTCGCCGGGGCATCAAGGGCACCATACCGGCGGGGACCAGCGGGGTTTCGCGGCGAGGAAGGCCCACACGCCTGTGGCCCGAGAAAGCCCATCGGCGTAGCGTGCGGGCCTATGGCCAGCGATCCCGCGCTCGACAACGTCCGTTCGGCCTCCGGTGGCGCCGCCGGGGATGCCGTCCTCGCAGCCCCCGTCCCCCCGGTGATGAGCGGCAAGGCGGCCCTCGCGGGGATCCTGGCACTCATCAGCCTCTCGGCGTGCGTGGTTTCGACACTGCTGGTGCTGGTGGGCTTGGTGCAGGCCTTCGCCGTGGTGATTGTGCTCCCGGTCCTGGGGATCAGCGCCGCCGTGCTGGGTTTCGTTTCGCTGCGGGAGATCGGCAAGTCGGAGGGACGGTTGAAAGGGCGTGTGCCGGCGCTCATCGGGCTGTTCCTCGGGCTGCTGTCTGCCTCGATCCAGGGGGCCGCGGGCATCGGCGGTCTGCGCACCTACATGGACCTCAAGAACAACCTCGCCCCCGCCATGGGACGCCTTTTCATCGCCATGGACCGCGGCGAGGATTCCACGGCGGAGATGCACCTCTCCAAGTCCACCGAGATGCCCACCTCGCAACGACGCGCGGCACTCATCGCGCTCCTGCGCGAGCGGTTCGGTGCCAGCCGCGGCGCGATCTTCGACGTCCAGACCATCAGCGACGGGCGCGAGCTCGCCGCCTCGGGCGGATCAACCCCCATGGACCCCACACAGGTGGACCTGCCGCGAACAGTCCGCCTGGTCTTCGACCGCGGCAACGCCCTGCTGCTCGTCTGGCTGGACAACCCGGCGCTGGAACAGGGCGAGG
>CAYZFW010000385.1:0-3480 GCA_964477615.1 uncultured Phycisphaeraceae bacterium
CCTGCTCGAACTGCCCAAGGGCGACTACGGCCCGGTGCTGAAGCTCGACCCCGACAGCCGCAAGATCAGCCTGAGCATCAAGCAGACGCAGTCCGCCCCCGAAGCGCCCGCAGGCGGCCCCGGCGCCGGCAAGGGCGGACCGGGCGGCGGTGGCGGCGGCCGCGGCGGCCCCGGAGGGCGTGGCGGTCGCGGCGGCTTCGAGGCCGACACCCGCACCCCCGAGGAAATCCTCAAGGAAACCCCCGCCGAGCGCCGCAAGCGCGAGGCCGCGGTGGCCAAGACCAAGCAGGCCGGCCTCAAGAGCGGCCTGGGCAAGAACGCCAGCCTCGGCATGAGCCTGGCGGATCTCAAACTCTGAGCCGCTTCCGCACCTGGGCCGCAAACCCGATCCGTGCCACCGACCTGCTTCCGAGCAGGTCGGTTTCTTTTTGCACCCGCACCGCCCGCTACCCCACCACCTCCACCCCGCTCACCTGCCCCATCAGCACCTTCAGCCTCAACCGCTCGCCCGCCCGCGGCGATCGTCCGCCCTCCATCACATGACTCGGCACCCGCGCATGAACCGACCCCGCGCGGATCTCCGCCTCATCCCTCGGCACCGGCGCGTTTCCCTCGCCGCAGGGCCACAGCAGGACGTCGTAGTACACGTCGCCGTGGATCGAAGCCGGCGCAACGCCGACGACGATGCCCTCAAATGTGCCGATCATCGGCAACGTCGCCATCACTCACTCCCGCCTAACTCGTTCCGCGCTTTTCGCTTTTCGCCCAATCCTACCCTCCGCGGTGCCGCCGCCCCGCCTCACCACCACCCCCTTCCCGCTCACCCGCTTCATCCCCGGCTCGTCCGCCTCCGGCCCACGCCCGCCACACACGCCACCGCTTTCGCCCGATTGGCCCGCCGACCCCGCCGCGTGGTGTGAGAGCCTCGACTATCTCTGGGGCATCGACCTCTTCAACGCCGGGTTCACGTGGGAATCACACGAGGCTTTGGAAGTGGCGTGGAAGCAACTCAAGGCCCGGGCCGAGCGCGAGCCTGAGAACAAGGCCGTGTTCGCGGCGTGCCGCGCCGTGCAGGTGATCATCCAGATCGCCGCGGCGAGGCTGAAGCACGAGATCGGCAACGCCGAAGGCGTCAAGACGATCCTCACCCGAGCAAGCGGGCAGGTCATCATGATCGCGCCGCCACACCACGGCAGGACGGTCATGGGTCTTGATCTCAACACCTGGTTCGATTCGGCGAAAGAGTGGTTCAATCGTCCAACACCCGAGTTCCCCGCAATCGTTCTGTCCGAGCCACCGGACTGAGCAAGCGAGCCGCGATGATTCGCGCCCGGGCCGTACCCACCCCGTGCCACTGATTTGTCTTCAGTTTAGTGCCGATCTGAAACCCGCACGCGATAGACCGCGAGCACTGACCTGAAGACAGGTCAGTGGCACTTCACCCACCGAACGCCTCGGCGAGCAGCACGCGCTGCTCCGCCGAGCCCACGATTGAGAGCGACGCCTCCAGCGCACGGTCCAGCGCACCGTCATCCATCGAGCCGTCGATCTCGTTCAGCCACGCCTTGGTCCGCGCCATCGCGAAGCGGGGCTTCAGCGCGAACTTCATCGCCTCGTTCTGCGCCCGCGGCACCACATCGTCCGGCAGCATCACCAGGATCCGCGCCAGCCCGATCCGCCGTGCTTCCTCGCCCGAGATGAGCGCCGGATCAAGCAGCAGCGTGCGGGCCGGGTGCTCGGGCATGGCGAGCATGAGCACCGGCGCGTTCACCGCCGGGCTGACGCCGAGTTTGACCACCGGGTAGCCCAGTTTCGCCGAGGGCTCTGTCACCACCAGGTCCGCCGCGCACAGCAGCGCACACCCCCCCGCCACCGCCCCGCCCTGGACCGCGGCGACCACCGGCACCGGCAATCGGCGCAGGGCACGGATCGCCCGCGAGAGGCCGCGAAGCATCTCGCCCAGCAAATCCGGCTTGTCCACGCACGCGGGCATGTCGAACCCGGCGCAGAAGGTCCGGCCCTCGCCGCGCAGCACCACCGCGCCGATCCGCGCGTCGTTCGCCATCTCGTCCGCCGCGGCGACGAGGCCCTCCAGCATCGGCACGGTCAGGGCGTTGCGCTTCTCGGGCCGGTCGAGGATGATCTCCCCGAACGCCCGCTCCTTGCCCTCGGGCACGTGCACCTCGGTGCGGATCACAACACACCCCTGGTCCCGGCGCGACCCACAAGGTCGCGCGCCACCGCACCCGCCGCCGCCAGCGCGTCCTCGTCCACCATCGTCGTGTACCCCGCGCCGTGGACCGTCCGCACCAGCAGCTCGGTCGAGATGTTCCCCGGCGCGCGCTTGCCCGGCGTCGAGGCATACGGGCACCCGCCCAGCCCGCCCGCCGAACCATCAAACGACCGCACGCCCATCTCCAGCGCGGTCCCCACACAAGACGCCGCCTGCCCGCGCGTGTCGTGCAGGTGCAGCGTGACCGCCTTGCGCCGCAGCCAACCGCTCCCGATCTTCTTCTCCACCGCCTCCAGCATCGCAGCAACGGTCTCCGGCGTGCCGGCCCCGATGGTGTCGCCAAGGTCAATCTCGCTCACCCCGATCTCGATCAGCCGCGCCGCCACCTCGGCCACCTTCGCCGGCGCCACCGCACCCTCGAACGGGCACGCCACGACGCACGACACATACCCCCGCACCACCTGCGCGTTGATGCTCCCCCACGCCATGACCTCCCTGAAGCGTTCGATGGTCTCGGCGATCGTCGCGTTGGTGTTCTTCTTGCTGAACGTCTCGCTCGCGGCGGTGAACAGCCCGATCTTCCGCACCATCGGCGGCTCCATCCGTGCCTCTTCGCACGCCGCGGCGTCTGCCGCCTCGAGCCCTTCAAGACCCTTCATGTTCGGCACCAGCACCGAAAGCTCGGGCACCGCCGGCCAGCCCTGCGCCGAAGCCCCCCGCCCCACCAAACCCGCCAAGGCCATCAGCACGTCCGCCGCGTCCCCCAACTGCGGCACCCACTTGGGGCTGACGAACGATGTCACCTCCACCTCGTCCACCCCCGCCCGGCACAGCGCATCGATCAGCCGGAGCTTGTCCGCCACCGGGATCGCCGTCCCGTCCGCACGCAGCGGCTCGTTCTGCAGCCCGTCCCGCGCGGCGACATCCGTGATGCGGACAAGATCACTCATGCTGGGCGGATGCTACCCGCTTTCCATCCGCACATGTCCCACCGCGAAAACAGGGATTCACCGCGGAGGCGCGGAGGACGCTGAGGGATGCCATGAGAGTGAGAAAGGGAAGGCAGACATACCAATCCGATTCGGCCCGGCACCGTGCCACGGGTTTCCCGACCGTCCTCGGTCGGGATACCCGTGCGAGTACCGAAGACTCACCGATGCGTCTTCCGGAATTGAACAATCCACCTCACCTCACCCCTTGGGCGGCGGCGCACCCGCGCCACCCGCCGGCGCTGGCTTGTCTTCCGT
>CAYZFW010000386.1:0-2733 GCA_964477615.1 uncultured Phycisphaeraceae bacterium
GCGATTGGGGCGGTGAGGGGTGAGGCTGCTGTGCCGCTCATCTCGCATCACAATCGCTCGGTAGGCTGAGGCACGATGCGGTTCGCCAATGCTCCACGAACCAGGAGCGAGCGAGTGAGCGCGGACGACGGATGCCGTAGCACGCCCGGCGGAAGATCGCCGTCTACTCCCCCGGGATCACCGTCACCACCCCGTCCCACGGGCTGCTCGCCGTGGCGTACAGCTTCTTGGGGATTCTCCCCGCAAGGGCCGACTGGCGGCCGGCGATCACCGCGTGGCGCATCGCGTGGGCCATCATCACGGCGTCAGTCGCGTGGGCGACGGCGGTGTTGAGCAGCACGCCGTCGGCGCCGAGCTCCATCGCGATGCTGACATCGGAAGCCGAGCCGACGCCGGCGTCAACGATCACGGGGTAATTCGCGTCGTCGGCTTTGAGGTCTTCGAGGATGATGGCGATGTTGTTGCGGTTCAGCACGCCCTGGCCCGAGCCGATGGGCGAGCCGGCGGGCATCACGCTGGTGGCACCGGCTTCCTTGATCCGCCGGGCCATGATGGGGTCGTCGCTGGTGTAGCACAGCACCTCGAAGCCGTCCTTCACGAGTTCGCGGCAGGCTTCGAGAGTGCCCACCGGATCGGGCAGCAGCGTCTTCTTGTCGGCGAGGACTTCGAGTTTCACCCAGCTCGCGCCGGGGTTGTTGATCTGTTCCAGCAGCTCGCGCCCGAGAAGGGCCACGCGCACGGCGTCCTCAGCGGTGAAGCAGCCGGCGGTGTTGGGCAGGATGGTGTACCGCTTCGTGTCGATGAACTCGAGCAGCGACTGGCCCCGCTCGTTGAACAGCCGCTCGCGGCGCACGGCGACCGTCACCACTTCGCAGCCGCTGGCGTCGAGCGCGGCCTGCATGGTGGGGAAGTCCTTGTACTTTCCGGTGCCGACGAGAAGGCGGCTGGTGAAGGTGCGGGTGCCGAGGCGGAACGGGGTGACGCCGGGCTCGGCGGCGGCAATGGGCTCGCGCGAAGGCGACAGCTTGCTCTCAGCGTTGTGGCTGGGTGTATGGGCGGCGGGCATACGGCAATCGTAGGTGTTTCACGCGTCGGGCATACGCGGGCCATGGGCACCGCGAGGTCGTGATCTGGCGTGACATCGCGGCGATCAGCCGCCACCCACGAGGGTGACGACTTCCACCCGGTCGCCCTCTGCGAGCACATGCTCATCGTGCCTGCGGCGCGGGATGAGCGACTTGTTCACCTCGACCGCCGTGGGCTGGGTGTCGAGGCTGAGGCGCTTGATGAGCTCGCGCACGGTGGTGCCGTCGGGGACGTTGTGGTGCTCGCCGTTGAGGATGAGTTGCATAGGGCGTGGATCAAAGGGGCTCGGCGATGCGGGCGTCAAGGGGTGCCGTCAGTTCTGGATGGAGGACGTCACCGGTATTCAGCGTCCCAGCGGGCTCGAACAGCATGACCTCGACCTCGTCGTCGGCCACGGTCCGGTGCTCCACCCCGCGCGGCACGACGGCCATCTCCCCGGCACGGAGCGTGATCGCCCCGAGACGGGTTTCGACGCGGAACTCGCCGCGGACCACGAGGAATAGCTCGTCCTCCTGGTGGTGGGTGTGCCACACGAACTCGCCCTTGAACTTGACCAGCTTGACATGCTGGCCGTTGAGCTCGGCGACCACCTTCGGCCGCCAGTGCTCGTCGATCCGCGAGAACCGCTCGGCTAGGTTGATGGCTGTGATCGTCACGACTCACTCTCCGGTGTATCATTGACTCGCCTTCGCGGGCGTAACTCAATGGTAGAGTGTCAGCCTTCCAAGCTGAATGTTGGGCGTTCGAGTCGCCTCGCCCGCTTTGGTTGAACGTCTCGGCGTTCAGCCAGGCTCGCCGAAGCCGCACCACTCGATGCAGTCGGCACAAACCGCAAGCGGCCTCCGGCTTCTCACCGGAGGCCGCTTGCATTTCATCTTCACTCGGCGCACACTCCGCTCGCTGGCCTGAGAAACCAGCCTCGCGCGGCTCCGCCGCACGTCGCGTGAGAACGAGAGCGGTTCCGAGAACTCCCATGCATCAACACGCCCACACCGGCACGGACGCCGCGCTGTCGGTCCGTGCACTGTTCGACCTGCACGTCGACCACGCCGCACGAACCTATCGACGTCGATCGGGCCAGCCCACACGCGAGCACCTCAACATCCGAGCCTCGCTCGATCGCTTCGCTCTCTTCACCGGCCCGGCTTCGCCGGCCGCGAAGATCAACCGCCACCAAGTCCGAGCCTGGCTCGACCAGCTCGCCCAAGAGCAGCTCTCGAGGTCCTACGTCAACCAGTGCCTGGACCGGCTGCGCCGGTGTGTGCGCTGGGCCGCTGATCTCGACTACCTGCCCGCCTCGATCGTCGCCGATCTCTCGCTGGTCAAAGCACTCCGCCCGCTCCGCTCACCCGCGAAAGAACGCCCCGAGCCGGACCCTCCAACCCTCGAAACCATCCGCCACGTCGCGAGGTTTCTCCCACCGCTCGCGCGGGCAGTGTGTCAGCTTTCCACGCTGACAGCCGCACGCCCCAGCGAACTCCTCGAGCTCACAAACGCCGAAGTCCACATCGACGCCGCTCCGCGGCTCACTCCCCTCCAGCACAAGAACGCCCACCACGGGAAGCACCGAGTCATCGCACTCTGCCCCGCCGCCGTCGCCATCGTCGAACGCTGGCACCGGCCATTCTGCCCCTCCGATGCCCTCTT
>CAYZFW010000386.1:2743-3478 GCA_964477615.1 uncultured Phycisphaeraceae bacterium
TCTCTTCCGCTCGCTCCGCTCGTGGCCACTTCACCTACAACGGCTACCTCCAAGCACTCAAGCGAGCCTGCCGGCAGGCGGGCGTGAAGCCCTTCGTTCCCTACGACGCTCGCAGAGCCGCAGCTCGTCTCGCCCGTGCTGCGCACGGACTCGACGCCGCGCAAGCCCTCCTCGGGCACGCACACGCACGCACCACGGAGATCTACGCCCCACTCCCACCGGGCGAACAACTCACCTTCACGCACGCCCTCCGAGCAACGGAGGCCCTGCAGTGAAACCCGACCGCTCACACCTCGCCGTCGCCAAGGCCAAACTCACCACACACATCTTCCGCGAGGCGGCCCGAGCCGGACTCACCGCACGCGCACAAGCCGTCCTCGGGCACCTCCTGGCCGAAGCGTGGCCAGTGAAAGGCCGGTGGATCGCACGCCTCACCCACGAACAACTCGCCCACCGACTCACCTGCCACGTCGGTTCGATCAAGCGAGCCGTGAAGGAAATCCCCGAGCACATCATCGACCGCACACCGGGCAACCGGCACCGCGTTTCACGCTTCGTCTTCTGTTGGGGTGCGCCGGCGCACCCCCGGGAGTGCGCCGGCGCTACTTCGAGGGGGGCCCCGGCGCACCCCCATACAGTACAACCGCAATTTGAACACCAGCCCCTCCAGATGAACAACCCACTCCCCCCAAAAGCCCGCGACCAGCGCGAACCCCTCCCCCACCGCGAGCACGC
>CAYZFW010000387.1:0-3457 GCA_964477615.1 uncultured Phycisphaeraceae bacterium
GAGCCGGAGATCCGCACGCTGACGTACCGCGACCTGCAGCGGCAGACCTCGAAGGTGGCGAACACGCTGAAAGCCCTGGGGGTGAAGAAGGGCGACGTCGTCACCATTTACATGCCGATGGTGCCCGAACTCGCGGTGGCCATGCTCGCTTGCGCCCGCATCGGCGCGGCCCACAGCGTGATCTTCGGCGGGTTCGCCGCACACGCCATCTCCGAGCGCGTCATCGACGCCGACTCGAAGGTCATCATCACGGCCGACGGCGGGTACCGACGCGGCGAGATCGTGCCGCTGCTGAAGAACGTCACCGAGGCGCTCGATCAACTCACGAACAAGGGCCACGTGCTCAACCACGTCCTGTGCCTGAAGCGCACGGCCCACGAGCCGCCAAGCCAGCGCTTCAAGACCGGCGACCGGCGCGGGGCCACCCAACTGCACTGGTGGCATGATGCTGTCGATGGACCGGGGGGGGCGTCCGACGCCTGCCCGTGTGAACCGATGGACAGCGAGGACATGCTGTTCCTGCTCTACACCAGCGGCTCCACCGGCAAGCCAAAGGGAATTCTCCACACCACCGCGGGCTACCTGGTGTACACCCAGATGACGGCGCGGCTCACCTTCAACCTCATGCCCGATGCGGGCCAGCTCTTCTGGTGCTCCGCCGACATCGGCTGGGTCACCGGTCACTCGTACGTGCTCTACGGCATCCTGCTCAACCGCGTCCCCACGCTGATGTACGAGGGCGCGCCGAACTTCCCCGCCATCGAAGGTCGGCCCGGGGCGGGCGCGCGTTTCTGGGACATCATCGAGCGCCACAAGGTCACGCAGTTCTACACCGCTCCTACGGCGATCCGCACCTTCATGAAGTGGGGCGACGACCTGCCGGCGAAGCACGACCTCTCGTCGCTCCGAGTGCTGGGCACCGTGGGAGAGCCCATCAACCCCGAGGCGTGGATCTGGTACCACAACCACATCGGCCGCACCCGCTGCCCGATCGTCGACACCTACTGGCAGACCGAGACGGGCGGGCACGTGTGCACGCCCCTGCCCGGCGCGGTGCCCACCAAGCCGGGCAGTTGCACGGTGCCGATGCTCGGCATCGACGCCGCGGTGGTGAACGAGCGCGGCGAAGAAATGCCACCCAACAAGGGCGGTCTCTTCTGCATCCGTAAGCCCTGGCCCGGCATGCTCCGCGGGGTCTACGGCAACCGCGAACGCTTCATCAGCAACTACTGGGGCCGCCTGAAAGACCCCAGGACCGGCCAGCCCTGGTACTTCTCCGCCGACGGCTCACGCCGCGACGAGCACGGGTACTTCTGGGTCATGGGGCGCGTGGACGACGTGATCAAGGTCTCGGGCCACCTGCTGGGCACCATGGAGGTCGAGAGCGCGCTGGTGAGCCACCCCGCCGTCGCGGAGGCGGCGGTGGTGGGCGTGCCGCACGAGATCAAGGGCAACGCCATCTGCGCCTTCGTCAGCCTCAAGACGCACTGGCTGAAGGCCAACAACCGCCAGCCCGACGCGGCCCTGCGCGCCGAACTGACCGCCCACGTTGGAAAGGAAGTCGGCGCCCTCGCCAAGCCCGACCAGGTCCGCTTCACCGACTCACTCCCCAAAACCCGCAGCGGCAAGATCATGCGCCGGCTGCTCCGCGACGTCGCCAACGGCGTCGAAAAGATCACTCAGGACACCACCACGTTGGAGGATTTCAGCGTTGTGGCGAAGCTGCGGGAGAGCGATGAGGAATAGGGGCTGGCCGGGGTTCGGGTGTCGGGGTACGGGGTTCCGGCGACCGGACCACGGGCCATCGTGTTCGGACCCCGGAGCACATGCGGCGGCATGCGCAAGCAACCACTGCTCACCGTCCGAACCCTGAACCCCGACACCCGACCCCCGCTTCACCCTCACGGTCGCGGTTCGAGAGGCTCCAAACCTCATCAGATTCGGCGGAAACCAGCCATCACACCCCGATAACCGCATTCAATCCCTCGTTTTCCCGAATTCGGCTTGACCGGCCAGAATTCTGGTGGCATCCTCACAAAACCTGCGGAACGGCAGCAACCGTGCTTTTTCGCAGGACGTATAGGCTCACGGCCCTATTCCGGCTCCCAAAGGTGGGTCGGAGTGAACAGGACAAGTGAAGAGTGTCGTGCAGGGCCGCGAGCGTCCCGGGAGGTCGGGACATGTCAGAGGGTTGGAAGCGAGCACAGACGGAGTTTCAGACCTCACGCGTCGAGAGACCTCGCTCGACGACAGACCTCACTCGACGACTCATCTCACTCGACCCCGCGCCGGGCTTCGTGGGCACCACCACTTCCCGGCCTCAAAGACGGGTCCGTGACCAGACCGGAAGAGAGAGCCGGTCGCAAGCATGGGGACCGCCAACCCGTGTGGGGCACGATCTGACGGCTCCGCTGGAGGAAGCCGTCGGGGCCGGATCGACACGGTGCCGGAACACACCGCCGATCCACGCAGACCCTGTCCGGGACTCCCGCGAAAACCCGCGGAACCCGGCGCGAGAGCGAGTGAAGGGAAGGGACCAGGCATCGGGCATCGGGCATCGGGCATCGGGCATCAGGTTTCGGACCAGTACCGCTGGAGGAGCGATGGGTTCGTGGGGCAGTTGAGTTTCGAGGGGGATTCCGGGGGACACCGGGGGGCGGGCGGCGTTCCGGCCGCGCGGGTAGGTGGAGAAGAAGAACAAACCGTCGGGCCCGCGACAGCGGCCCCGATGGGTTGAGAGAACGAGCCTGACACGAGCGAGCCAGAGTTGCCCGCTCCCAACGGCCCACAAGACCGGAGCAGCAGAGACCATGGACAACACCAAACTCGCCCAGGCCGTCTACCAACTCGGACAGGTTTCGGCGAATCCTCCCGCCTGCAACTCCGTGCTTCTTCAGAAACTCGTCGACATCGCCGCCGCCGCCCTGGGCGTCGAGTTCGCTTCGATCGCCGTGTTCGAGCACGGCGTGGAGCGCGTCGCGTGCAACGTGCAGGTGTCCGGGCCCTGGCCCGTCGAGGCGTGCAACCGCATCACCGAGGTGACGCGCTGGGACATCAAGGACCGCCCCGTGGCCGCCCGCCTGGCCGCGATGGACCGCAACCAGATGCACCGGCGCACCGAGATCATCGACGAGAAGTCGTTCAAGGCCTGCCGCATGTACGCCGAGGTGCTCACCCCGATGCGCCTGACGGGCGACAGCGTGGTGGGGGTGTTCCACCGTGCCGACGGCGTCGAGATGATGCTGACCTTCCAGGCGATGGACGACAAGGCCGCGGTGCCCGAGGACCTGTTCCGCCGGGCCCAGTCGGTGGCGTCGTTCGTAGCCCAGTGCTGGGCCAGCGCGTGGCGGGCCGAGCCGGGGTGGATGAAGGCCCTGAAGCCCCAGAGCCGGCGCGTGCTGGACGACGTGCTGGACGGCTACGACGACGATCAGATCGCCGAGCGCACCGGGCTGAC
>CAYZFW010000388.1:0-3457 GCA_964477615.1 uncultured Phycisphaeraceae bacterium
ATCGCCAAACTCGCGGCGACCTACAAGCTCCGCATGGGTCTGCGCGTCGGGCTCGTCACCGCCGATACCTACCGCATCGCAGCGGTGGAGCAACTGCGGACGTACGCCGGGATCATCGGCTTGCCGCTGCGTGTGGCGCTCACGCCCAGTGAGATGCGCTCCGGCTGCGAGGCGCTGCGCGAGTGCGACGTGGTGCTGGTGGACACGGCGGGTCGCTCGCCGGGAGACGCCGGTAAACTCGGCGAACTCGGCGCGTTCCTCGACGCCGCGGTGCCGCATCAGGTACACCTGGTTCTGTCGGGCGCGTCGAGCGAGGCGTGCCTGCGCCATGCGGTGGCGAGTTTCGCCGCCGTGGGCCCGACGCATTTGATCTATACAAAGCTCGATGAGGCGGTGAGTTTCGGGGTGCTGGTGAACATCGCGCGACGTGTGAACGCGAAGCTGTCATTCGTCACCACCGGTCAGGAAGTGCCGGACCACATCGAGGCCGGGAGCGCGCACCGTCTCGCCACGCTCGTGCTCGAAGGGGGGGCCGTGCGGTGAACAAGACGATCTTTGCGACCACCGCGTACAGACCGGTGCGATACGCGCCGCCTTCCAACCTGCCCGCGCCGACCGCGCTTTCGCCGGCACCCGCGTCTCCATCGACCGCCGCACCACCCGCCGACCAGGCCGAGCGTCTCCGGGCGCTTGTCCGAGAGATCGTCGAGGGCAAGCCCGTGCCTGAGAACGACGCGGGCGCGGGGCGTGTGACTCCAGACGAGGTTGATTCGCCCCCACCTGTTCGCGATGGAAACCTGCGAGCCACCACGATCGCCGTTGCTTCGGGCAAGGGTGGCGTTGGGAAGACAACCATCGCGGTCAACCTCGCTGTCGCCCTCTCGCAGCGCGGCTCGAAGGTGTGCCTCATCGACGCCGACCTGGGCCTCGGCAACGCCGACGTGCTCTGCGGCCTCAACCCGCGCCTGAACCTCGCCCACCGCGTGTCCCACGGAGCGACGCTGGACGACATCCTGATCAACGCGCCCGGCGGGTTCACCCTGTTGCCGGGGGCGTCAGGTGTCGCCGAACTGGCCGACCTCGATGAGCAGCGGCGCTCGCTCCTCATGCAGGATTTGCGCGTTCTTGAGTCCCGGCATCAGGTGGTGATCGTTGATTGCGGCGCAGGGATCGGCGCGGGGGTCATGTCGTTCCTGCGGGCCAGCGATACCGCGCTGATCGTCACGACGCCGGAGCCCACCGCGATCACCGACGCGTACGCACTGATCAAGTCGCTCCGATTGACCGCTGCATCCGCCACACGCCCCGCGACGGCGGATGAGCCGACAATCGCACTGGTGGTGAACCACGCCGAGGACCACGCTTCCGGCTCGGCGGTCCACCAACGGATCGAGAGCGTGTGCTCGAAGTTCCTCTCGTTCTCCCCAGCGTTCGCGGGCTCAATCCGGCGTGACGCGGCGGTGTCCCGGGCGGTCTGCCAGCGTTCGCCTTTGCTGCTGTCGCACGCTGATTCGCGCGCGAGCGATGATGTTCGGGCACTGTCAGGATTCATCGCATCGCTTGCGGGGCTTTCGCGCCCGGCGACCGAGCACAGGGATGGTCTGGTGGCGCGGCTTTTGCGGCTTGTATCGCCGAGTTAACGCCGCGGTTCCCCGATCTCTGCTGATTTTCCTCAAGCGGGTGAAGCGGGCGATGCGTCGCGACGATGCTCATGTCGGGCGGACGTCGTTGCGCCCGCACGCCGCCCCTGAGTGTTCTAGGGCGTGTCTGACGGAGTGACCGCGGCGGAGGAGTGAAGCTGATGGACCGTCGATCACCGGGGCGCATCATCGCGGGCTGCTTCGCCCTCAGCGGGTTCGCGGTGGCGATCTTCGCCTCGCTCGGAGCCGGTGCGAACGTGGACACCATCCTGCTGCGTGCGATCCTCGCCTTGGTCTCGTGCGCCGCGGTCGGTGCCGTGATTGGCATGGTGGCGGAGCGCTGCATCGCCGACGGGTTCGATGAGTACGCGGCCAGGCACCCCGTCCCGGAACTTCCAACGATTCTGGTTTCACCCGTCAACGACACGCCACGCGTTGGCTCGATGCCCGCATCGGGTGGGGGGCGTGCCTCGTGATCGAAAAAGTTGAAAAAATCGCGCGCTTTGCCGCGCTTCGCTTGTCCACCTCTTTGGTTATCGGGTATGTTTGATGGAGCGAGGCGCCCACGGACGGGCGTGCACGCGGTTCGAGAGTCCCTCCGCCTTCACAGGCGTTCCGAGCAAGGTCAAGGAGCCGACCATGCCGACCGTTAAGTCGTCGCCGAAGTCCAAACTCACAGCCACCGCGTCGAAAAGCGTTGCGAGCGTGAAGCCCGCGCCCAAGACGGTGAAGGTGCGCCCCGCCGTGGCGGCCCAGACCGTCTCCGTCGGAACCGGCCGCCAGGCCCCGACGAAGACGCCGGCCAAGAACGCCCCCAAGCCCAAGCCGACGACCAAAGCCGAGTTCGCGGCGACCGACGTTAAGGACCTGTGGCTCCTGTACAAGTCCGATCCCACCGAGCCGCTGCGGAACTTCTTCATGGAGAAGTTCCTGCACCTCGTGCGCTACAACGCCGAGCGCATCTACACCCGCCTGCCCGATGAGGTCGACATCGAGGACCTCATGTCCGCCGGCATCTTCGGCCTCATGGACGCGATCGACGCCTTCGACCTGGACCGCGGCGTGAAGTTCGAGACGTACTGCGCCCCGCGCATCCGCGGTGCGATCCTCGATGAACTGCGTTCGATGGACTGGGTCCCCCGCCTGGTGCGCCACCGCACCGGCAAGGTGGAACGAACCCGCCAGGAAATCGAGATGCAGACCGGCACCACCGCCACCGAGGAGGAAATCTCCAAGCGGCTGGGCGTCGACGCCGAGGAAGTCAAGAAGATCCTCAAGGACGGCTCGGCGGTGAGCATCAGCAGCCTCAACCGCCAGCGGTACCAGTCCGACGGCAGCCGCGAGGTTCGGGAGATCGACGTCATCCAGGACGAGTCGATCGCCAACCCGCTCAGCGAAATCCAGCGCCGCGATCTGAAGGAACTGCTGGGCAAGGGCCTCAGCCGGGCCGAACGGCTCATCATCGTCCTCTACT
Source organism: uncultured Phycisphaeraceae bacterium (assembly GCA_964477615.1). Classification (GTDB taxonomy): domain Bacteria; phylum Planctomycetota; class Phycisphaerae; order Phycisphaerales; family UBA1924; genus JAFLCM01. The sequence continues at coordinate 3,115 of CAYZFW010000388.1, forward strand.
ACTACGAAGAGATGACGATGAAGGAGATCGGGACCACGCTCGACTTGTCGGAAAGCCGCGTGAGCCAGATGCACTCGTCCATTCTTGCCCGTCTCAAGGCACACATGCAGCACCGTGAGAAGGAGTTTGAGCCGGTGCTGAAGTAGCGAGATGGGCGGGCGCATGGCCCGCGCCGAGGTGCCCTCTTGCTTTTCATCCGCGTCGCTGCTCCACTTCTTCCGTGAGCGTCAACGCCTACATCGCATTGGGATCGAACCTCGGTGACCGTGCGGGGCTGATTTCGTCGGCCCTTCGGGAGGTCGCCCGTCTGCCCGGGACTGCGGTGGTCCGGGTCTCGGGGCTG
>CAYZFW010000389.1:0-3449 GCA_964477615.1 uncultured Phycisphaeraceae bacterium
CGTCACCTTTGGGCGACAGCGGGTACACCCACCCCTGGCCCGCGAACTGCGCCTCCATCACCCCCACGAGATCAAGCCGGCTGAGCGCGTCCACCGCCGCCTGAGCGGTCTTCTGGCCCCAGAAGTTCCCCTGCGGCATCTCGCACGAGTGCATCAGCAGCACCATCGCGCCGCGGGGGATCTGCCGCTTTTGCGGCGGGTCGAGTTTGACCGGCAGCGCATCGGCGATCGGCGTCCCGATCCACCCGCCCGCGCCGAACGAGTTGTCCCCCCCCACCATCACCAGCCCGCCGCCGGAGTCCCGCACATACGACGTGAGTTCCTGCAGTTGCCGCGCACTGAACGACGACGCGGGCACGCTGACGAGAAACACCGCATCGTACCGCTGCAGTTCCACGATCGACTGCGGCCCCTCGCTCGGCGGCTTGATATCCACGCCGATGCGCAGGCCGTCGAGCACGCGGGCGATCGGCGCCGCCGCCCGCTCGTCCTCCGCGAGCATCAGCACCCGCCCCTCGGTGCTGACGAACGTCACCGACTGCGCCTTGTTGTTCTGGACAAACTGGTCCGTCCCCGCGTCCTCCGGCTCGAACACCGCCTCGAACTGCTGCGGCCCGCCCGCCAGCAGTTCGACCGGCACCTTTAGCACGTTGTTTCCCTCGGCGAGTTCGACCGTTTGCAATTCTCCCGCTTCCGGCCCGTTGAGGTCGTAGGGCCGGCCGTTCACGAGCAGCCCGAGCTTGCCCTTGGTGTTCCGCGTCGCCGTCAGCAGCAGACGGACATCGACGGTCTGCCCCTTGCGCGCCGTCGCCGGCGCGACGATCTGGTCCAGCACCACTTCGTTCTTGATGTCGTATTTGGCTGGCAGCACATCGATCGGGATGCCCGCCGCCCGCGCGGCCTCGGCCCCGGAAATCAGGCTCCCTTTGTTCTCGTTCCCGTCGCTGTGGATGAGGATCCGGGCCGCGCTGTCCTCGGGGCGGAGCGCCATCGCCATCCGCACCGCCTCCGCAAGGTCCGTCGCCTCGCGCGGGCCGGCGTCCCAGTCGTCCACCTTCTTGAAGCGGTCTTCCACCACCACCGACGGCTTCACTTCCGAAGACGGGATGACCTGCGCCCGCCCCTGCTCCGCCGCGGTAACAACGCCCATGCGGTCGCGCGGCTCGGCCTCGTCCGCCCCCTGGGCCAGGAAGGTCCCTAGTTTCGCCGGTGCCGCGGCGGGCATCGACATGCTCTTGTCGACGACGACGATCACCGAGACGTCCTTGCTGACGCGCCGGATGCTCGGCTCGGCCATCGCCGCCGCAAGCAGACCGAGGACCACGCAGCGCACCGCGATCGCGACCGCGCGCGTTGTCGGCCCCAAACCTGACAGACTCCGGCGCGAAAGCAGCCACACCAGCGCCCAGCACACGGGCGCGAGCAGCAGCCACACAGGGCGGTCGAACTGGATCGGGCCGACGATCACTTGCTGCGCACCTCCGTCAACACTCCGACATCCGTCGCCTCACGCCGCGCCACCTCGGGCCACGCATACCCGGGAACCGGCGGCACCACAAACGACTGCACCCGGTGGTTCCCGGCATCACACAAGTACACGGTATCACCAACCGCACATACGCCCCACGGTGCATCGAGTTCCCCCACGCCGCGCCCGCGCCGCCCGTACACCGCGATCCCTCGCCCCTCCCGGACGTCCACCCGCTGCACCCGAGCGTTGCCCTGCTCGCTCACCATCACGGTGCCGTCTTCCAGTTGGCACAGCCCAAATGGATAGTGGAACTCCCCCAGCCCCCGCCCCGGCATCGCCCCAGACTTCCCGATCCACTTCTTCAACGCCCCGTCGAGTGTGAACAGCCCCAGCCGGTGGTTGCACGCGTCGGCGACAACGAGCGTCCGCGTGGGCGCGTCCCACACCATCGCCTGCGGGCGGCGGAACTGCACGTTGGCCGGGTCTTCCGAATCCCCTTCGCTGCCGAAGGTGCGCACCAGGGTGCCGTCGGCGCGGAAGACACTCACCCGGTCATTGCCGCCGTACTCGCTCACATACACCCGCGCCCCGTGCCACTGACTTCCGTCTACGGAAGTCAGTGCTCCGAGTTCCTTGTCGCCGACCACCAGCACATCGGAAGGGAACACGAAGTGGCCCTTCCCCGTGCCGTACTCCCCCCACTGCCACGCCACGGGCAGGTCGATGCTGCCGTTGGCTTCGTCGGGCATGACGTACGAGGCGACGCGGTTCTCGTGCGAATCCGCGACGAGCACCTGAGGCCCGGGCACGCCGTTCAGAACGCCGCCGCCTGAAAAGCCCGGGAACCACGTCACCCCGGTGGGCTTGCCGCGGTCGATGGCGGGCATGGTCCACCACGAGGTTGCTTTGCCGTCGAGCGTCATCACCTGGACCCGCCCGCTCATATCAATCACGAACAGCCGGTTTCCATCGGTATCAATGCACCGCGGCTTGGCGAACTGCCCCGGCAGCCGCCCCGGCTCGCCCAGCACCGCCGCGCCGGGGAGTTTTTGCTCTTCGGTTCCGTCCACCTCACGTGAGCACCCCGGCATCGCCGCGCTCGCCGTGAGCACCAGCAGCATCATCGGCACGGCCCCGCGCGCCGCGCCCATCACGCGCCCCGCACCGCGCATCATCGCCAGCCCCGCCCCGGCAACCACCCCGCCGCCGCCCAGCATCCACAGCGTCCCCGCCGTGAGTTGCTCGTCGCGCAGATAGTGCAGCAGGTTGAGCATGTGCTGGCTCAGCGTCCGAACCCCCGGCGGCGACACGACCACCCCGGCCTCGATCTCGTGCACGCTCAGCATACCCCCCGCCAGCCCCGCGCACGCGAGCGCTCCCATGGTGCCCGAGCCGCGCACCACCCCCGACCACCAGCCCCAGATGGAGTCCCCCATCATCAGGCGCGTGTCGCGGAGCGCCGCGGGCTCGCAGCGCGCCACCCACCAGCCAGCCAGCGCCCCCCACCACCCCGAAGCGGGCCGCGTGCGCCACCACCAATCCGCCCGAGGTGTCCGCCAGCCAAGACAGCCCCGGCACCTTCAGACCCGCCGACAGCACCCCCGACCCCACCAGCACCCCCGGCACCGCAGCGAGCGCCCCCCACAGGGCCACACCCAATCCCGCCACCCGCGCTCTGCTCGCGCCGGCAAAGCCCAGCGCCGTCGAGAGCGCCACGAGCAAGCACAGCGCGGCCACCGCGGCCCCCACCTGCACACTGAACCACACCGGCTCGCCCGACTCCGCCCAGAACCGCCGAAGGGAGGATGTCTGTTTCAGATGAACAGCCAGCAGCGCCGCGGGCAGCAGCACAGACACGCCCAGCACGACCGCCAGAGGCCATAGCGCGCCGCGCGAACGGATTTCCCCCGGCTCTTCCGGGCCTCGATCGCTCATCGCCAGCCGCCACGCCATCGCGCCGCCCGCCAACGCGGAGACC
>CAYZFW010000390.1:0-2979 GCA_964477615.1 uncultured Phycisphaeraceae bacterium
CTGCTCGTCGTCGCCGTCGAAATCGATGAGGGGGAAAGCGAAGTCGAAGGCGAGCGGGGCCTGGCCGAAGGCGGGGACGTACAGGCGCAGACCCGCGCCGACGGCGACGCGGTAGTCGTCGAAGGAGAGCTCTTTGTTCAGGCAGCCGGTGTCGGCGAAGACGACGACGGCGATGACGTCCTGGAAGATGGGCTTCTCGAGTTCGGGGCCGAAGAAGAAGTTGAAGTCGCCGCCGACGTGCTCGTCGCCGAGTTCGCCGGTGTCGTTGCGGATGCCAAGGGGGCCGATGCCGCGGTAGCGGAAGCCGCGGAAGTTGCGTCCGCCGGCGAAGAAGCGTTCGAAGACGGGGGCGTCACCCTCGGGGGTGAGGTAGCCGGCGCGGGTCTTCACGCTGAGGACGGTCTTGCGGCCGAGGTAGTCCTCATCGACGGGCAGGAACAGGGTGTGTTCGAGGGTGTAGCGGGTGAAGTCGAAGTCGCCGGCGATGAGGCCGACCTGCTCGACGCCGATCTCGGTGCGGGTGCCCTCGGTGGGGCGGGCGCGGTTGTCGACGCTGGTGCGGATGAGCTCGAAGCCGACGCCGGTGAGGAAGTTGTCGCCTTCGACATCAAAAACATCGACGGGTGAGTCGCTGTCGATGTCGGAGATGTTGATGGACTGGACGCGGATGGCGACGGCGCCGGACCAGCGTTCGCCGAAGCGGCGGCCGATGCGGAGGCGCTCGCTGATGCGGTCCTCGTCGTACTCGCGGTACTCGCGCTGCGAGAAGGCGATGGTGTTCGAGACGGCGTACGGCGTCTCGAGGAACGAGGGCTCGCCGATGGTGAGCGCGTAATTGGACTGTTCGAGGCCTGGCTGGAGTGCGAGGTTGAAGTTCTGCCCGGCGCCGCGGAAGGCCTTGCCGGTGATGAACTCGCCGAAACTGTCGGGGGTGTCGGCGAGGTCGAAGTTCCGCTGGTTGATCGAGATGAGGCCGAAGACGCTGGCGTCGGAGCTCACGGCGGCACCGAAGTTGATGTTGCCGGTGTCGGTCTCGGTGACCTCCACCAGCACGTCGCGGTACTCGGGGTTCTCGGGGTCTTCAGGCTGGATGGTGACCTTCGGGGCCGGGCCGTTGGCGGGGTTGGTCTCGAAGAGGCCGCTGTTGCGGAGGCGGCGCTCGGTGCCCTGGGCCTCGGTGCCGTCGAGCCAGCGGTCGGGCTTCACGGTGACCTCGCGGCGGACGACCTTGTTCTGCGTCAGCGTGTTGCCCTGGACGACGACGACGCCGGTCTTGAAGCGCTCGCCCTCGCGGACATACATCCGCAGGTCCATCTCGGGCGAGTCCGGGGCGCGGACCTCTTCGCTCACCACCGCGGCGTCGACGTAGCCGAGTTTGAGGTAGGCGTTCTTGACGGCCTGCACGGCGTCGTCCACGGCCTTGCGGCCGAAGACCGCGCCGGGCTTGAGATCGATGACGCCGCCGAGCTGTTCGGGGGTGAAGACGCTGAGTTTGGCGGATTCGCCGTCGGCGCGCTGGCGGGCCTCGATGACGAGCGAGCGGAGGGTGTAGACCTTGCCCTCTTCGATGATGAAGGTGACGATGGCCTCTTTGTTGTCGGGCGAGGGCTGCACGCGCCTTCCGACGCGGACGTCGAGGTAGCCGCGGTCCTGATAGAACTTGACGATCGACGCGACGTCGCGGTCGAGGACGTCCTCATCGAGTGGCGCGGTGACGAACCAGTTGGCCTCTTCGGTCTTGAGCTCGGGCCTGATTTTCCGGCCCTCGAAGGCGCTGTTGCCCTCGAAGCGGATGACAGTGACCCGGGTACGCGAGCCCTCGCGGATGATGTACTGGATGGTGCCGTCGCCGACGAGCTCGGACTCGTCGACGGTGACGGAGACCTGGTAGAAGCCTTTTTCGCGGTACAGGTTCTCGATGGCGCGCTGGCCCTGGCCGACGCGGTAGTCGTCGATGGGCACGCCGCGGATGAGCGCGACGATCTCGCTGGTGACGCGGATGAGGTCCTCGTCGGGGATCTCGCGGTTGCCGACGACCTGGACGTCTCTCACGACGGGGGCTTCGGTGACGCGGTAGATGACCTCGACGGAAAGATCGGCCTGAACGGCGACATCGGCGGCGACGGCGCGGAACTCGCCGAGCCGCTGCAGACGGCGGCAGTCTTCGCGCACCACGGCCCATTCGAGCGGCCTGCCCTCGGCGGCGCGGAGTTGGTTGCGGACGAACTGCTCCTTGACGCGTTCGAGGCCGACGAAGCGGATGGCGGAGACGGGGCGGCCCTCGTAGGGGTTGGAGACTTCGATCGCCGGGTCGAGTGAATCGGGATCGCGCGGGGCCGCGATGGGTGGGGACGTCGGCGGCTGGGTGGCCTCGGCGGGCTTGGGGGGCGTGGGCACGGAGCCCGCCGGCTGGGCGAGCGCGGAGGACGTGATCGCCAGCCCCGCGAGCAGGCGCAGAGCCGAAGCGGGCCGCGGCAGCCGGGGGCGTGGGCGGGGGGCGAAAAGAACGTCGGTGGTCGCGCGGGGCGTTGGGGTCACAGGGTGGGGACGATACTGAAAATCGGTGGAGGCGTTGCGTGCGGGGGACGAATGTCGGGCGTTTGGCGTGAGGTCTCTGGGCGGCGGGCCGGAAGCCTGTCGGACCTGCTTGGGACTATCCACATCATGGTTGGAGTTTGTCGGCTCACCTTTTCGGGGGTATGTTCTTTGGACCGGCCACGGACGCCGGGCCGACAACATTGGCTCTGGATTGGGTTTGTTTGCTCCGCAAGGACTGATCGCCCGCGGCGGGCGTTTTTTTTCGCCGCAGTTTTTCGAGGCGCACGGATGAGCAAAGCGGTTTCCTGGAGGGTCCACGCCCGTCGAGCGATGCTCGCGGCGGTGGGGCTGGCCTCGGTCGGGGCGGCGGTGGGAGTGCAGTTCGCGCCCGCGGAGGTGCTGGATATCCGGGCGGCCACGACGCCCCAACTCGCCGGGGTT
>CAYZFW010000390.1:2989-3441 GCA_964477615.1 uncultured Phycisphaeraceae bacterium
TGGGGCTGCTGGTGCTGCCGATGGTCACCGTGGGGGCGATGCTGCTGGACCACCAATTCTTGCGCCGGCAGCGGAAAGAGTTGATGCGCTCCGTGCCGGTGCCGGCAACGCCCTCCCTCGAATCCGCGCGGGCGGTTGATGCTCCCTCACCTGCTGCGGCTGCGGTGCCGGTGCCGATCTCGGTGCCCGAAAAGGCACCCAGCATCGGGCACCCCGGTGGTCCGCGTGTTGCCCCTGCGCTGCTGCCGGTTCCGGTCCTGTCGCGCAGCGTGCCGGGGCCGAAGATTGAGGTGATTGTCGAGAGCAAGGCGCGCCCGCAGGTGCTGACGCTGGTGGCCCCGGTGCGGGGCGCGGTGGTGCGGACGAAGTCCGCGGCGTAGATGCCGATTGGCCGGTGTCGTGGTGATCCGCTAGGCGGGTGCCGGGGTACGGCGTCCGCGGCGTGCCCCGCT
>CAYZFW010000391.1:0-3440 GCA_964477615.1 uncultured Phycisphaeraceae bacterium
ATCACGACCACTTGATAAGCGCGGATCGCCTCCTCGATCTCGGCCCGGCGGAGGTTGATCGGGAGGCGGGGGTCCACGGCGGGCGAGAGGGTATCGGGGCTGGCATCTGGCCGGAACACTGAACGTAAAGCCTTGGCCAGAAAGCACTTCGAGAAAATCGGCAAGTTCCTGCGACGGAGGCACGTCCCGCGGCATTGAATAGACTGTTCGATCTATTTCTGCCGCCTTGGCATCCCACCTCTTTTCGCCGCCTCACCGGCGCGCCCCGCTCGAAAGGACCCCGCCATGACGCATGTTTACGAATTCCCCGCTCGTTCCCGCTGGCTCACCGCCGCAATGGCCGTCGCCGTCGCTTCCGGCGCGGCACTCCTTCCGGCGCTCGCCGGCCCGGCCCGCCGTGTTGAGGGCACGCCCGCCGTGTCGCCTGTCTCCGCCGTCACGATCAACCCCGATGTCCGGTTTAAGACCGTCAAGGTTCGTGGCCTCGACATCTTCTACCGCGAGGCGGGCCCGGCCGACGCGCCGGCGATCCTGCTGCTGCACGGGTTCCCGACGTCGTCGCACATGTTCCGCAACCTCATCCCCGTCCTCGCCACGAAGTACCGCGTCATCGCCCCCGACTACCCCGGCTACGGCAACTCGAGCGCCCCGGCGCACACCGAGTTCGCCTACACCTTTGACAACCTCGCGTCGGTGGTCGACGAGTTCACCCGCGCGGTGGGGCTGGAGCGGTTCTCGATGTACGTGCAGGACTACGGCGCGCCCATCGGCTACCGCATCGCCAGCGCCAACCCCGAGCGCATCACCGGGCTGATTGTCCAGAACGGCAACGCCTATGACGAGGGTCTGCCTGACTCGTTCTGGGGGCCGATCAAGAAGTACTGGGCCGAGCCGACCGCCGAGAACCGCGACGCGCTCCGCCAACTGCTCACCATCGACGCGACGCGCTGGCAGTACACCACCGGCATCCGTGACGTCACCGCCGTGAGCCCTGACACGTGGATTCTCGACCAGGCCGGCATGGACCGCCCGGGCAACAAGGACATCCAGCTCGACCTGTTTCTGAGTTACGGCAGCAACCCGCCGCTGTACCCCAAGTGGCAGGCGTACTTCCGTCAGCACCAGCCGCCGATGCTGATCGTGTGGGGCAAGAACGACCCGATCTTCCCCCCCGTCGGCGCCGAGCCGTACAAGCGTGACCTGAAGAACCTTGACTTCAATCTCCTTGACACTGGGCACTTCGCGCTCGAGGAGGACTCCTATTTCATCGGCACCAAGATCCTCGAGTTCCTCGCCAAGCACCTGAAGTGAGCAACGCCGCGGGCGAACCGGACCCAGCCTGGTGCCCGCGTGCAGCGACGATGCCGGTGCCCTCCGCAGCGGGGGGCACCGGTTCACTTTTTGGACGCTGGTTCACTCCACCCGCAGCACAAACGCCACGAACTCGTACTGGTCGGCGCTGACGCGCACGGGCACGAAGGTGGTGGTGGACTCGGAGTTGGTGCGGACGCGCCCGCCCCGCCCGCCGGCCCCGTACCAGCCGGTCCAGGTGGAGGTCGTGGTCACGGGTTCCTGAATGACACGGTCGGCCTTGCCCAGGTGACGCGACGACCACACCGCCGTGTCGCCCCCCCACTGCCTTGCGAGGTCCGTGAGGTCCCGCTCGGCAGGGCGGTCGAACTCGGTGGTGCGGAACTGCGACACGCCCAGGATGGCCACCACAGAGGGATCGCGCGTCACCTGCAGCGCCCGCAGCAGTTTGGCGTCCGCCGCGGCGCGGCGCTCGGTGGGCCACTCTTCACGGGGAATGTCACTCGCCGCGAGGTCCGACTCGAGTTCGTTCAGCGTCGCTTCCAGCCGCTCCCACGGCACGCGCCGCACTGTGACCGGCGTGGTTCTCTGTTCATCCCGTGCCATCCGGACGCCGTCCTGCGGCTCGAAGCGACGCTCCCAGAGGCTGGGCGAGGCGCAGCCGCCGATGGCCGCTGCGGCGACGAGGGAGACGAGAACGCGACTGGACGGGGTGGACCGGCGGGTGGCCATGGGGCACGATATGCGCCGGGGGATGCTGCGCAGGGGGAGCGGGAAAGAAAAACGGGCCGGAACTGGTCCGGCCCGCGGGGTGATGAACGACTCAAATCGAGTGATTACTGACCGTCGTACCACTCAACAGCCGGAAGGCGGCTGGGGTTCGCGTCGAGCGCGTTGCCGACGCGGAGGCCAATCTTGTAGACGCGGAGATAGGCGTTGGTGCGTTCAACAAGCTGCATGGCACCGAAGCGATTCTCCTGATTCTCATCCACGAAAAGGTTGTCGGGCCACGACTTGTCGTTGAACCGGGTGGTGAGCTCCTTCGGCGTGGCGGTGGTCTCGAACTTCACGTGACCATCGTTGTACGAAACGTTGCCCTCCCAGGTGGTCTTGCCGCCGTGGATGAGCATCGCGGTCGAGCCGCGGCCGCGGTTGAAGTTCGACGCCGCGTCGAGCTCCTCGTCCCAGGTTGAGGTGGTGCCGTCCTTGGGATCGACGGGCGCGGACTTGTAGAACGGTCCGCGATTGCCCCACACGGCGATGGTGGCGATCTGGCTGACGCTGCTCCACTGCTTGCTCAGGCGGTCGCCGAAAAGCGGGATGTGGGCGTAGGAATTGTTGCCGACACCGAGCGGCACGAAGGTGTTGTTCGCCGTCGGCGACCCTGTCGGGTGGTTGCCAGTGGCGGAGCCTTCCTGCTGCGACGGGGTGCCGTGGAACGCGGGGTCCCAGAGGGCGGCTGCCCGGGTCGCATCGCTGGCCATGCCGGCGGTGCCCAGGTTGTCGGGGCTGACGAAGTCGTACTCGGCTTCGGTGACCACGCGGATGGCGGGGTCGGCCTCGCCCGGGCTGACGAACACCTCGGGGGCCACGACCTTCTGGAAGATCATGACCGAGCAGATGTTGCCGGTGCGGTTCTTGCCGCCGCGGGTGCCGCCTGCCTCGGCGTTCTCGGTGATGTTGCTGGGGTCGAGGACGTCGGGGCGGGGGTACGACTCTTTATTGTTCTGCGACCAGGAGAGGCAGCCGAGCTGGATGCCGCGGACCTGGGAGGCGCACTTGATCTGCTGGGCGTTCTTGCGGGCGCGCCCGAGAGCCGGCAGGAGCAGGCCGATGAGCAGCGCGATGATCGAGATCACCACGAGCAGTTCGACGAGGGTGAAGCCCTTGCCGCTCTTTGCGTGGTTCGCCGTGGTGGCGGAGTGGGTCATGGGTTCGTGTCTCCGAGGGGCGGACGGTGCCGCCCGAAGGTGGGAGTGGGGACGTTGCGGATTCAACCTGGGCGGCGCGGGCGATCCCGCGCCGCCGGGCGTTCGGAACAAGCGGACTCGGACTCAGTTGCGCCCGTCGACCCAGATGATCGGGGCGTTCTGCGGATCGAGCGAGTTGGCGTAGGTGATCGCCTGGGC
>CAYZFW010000392.1:0-3438 GCA_964477615.1 uncultured Phycisphaeraceae bacterium
GGGCCGTCAAAAACGCCGCCCTCCTCGCGATGGTCTCCCCCGGCCTCACCGTCGAAGGCGCCGCCCAGCACCTTTTCACCGCCGATCCCAAGTTCACCCGCCCGCTCCTCGATTCCCGCCTCCGCGTCCACCTCCTCGCCAGCGTCGAGGTCGAGGGCAAGACCGGCTGGTGCTGCGTCGAGTTGAACTAGGCAATCTGAGCGTGTTATCGGAGCCCGCCGGCGTTTGGATTGTGCCAATACTCCGGGTTTTTCCGGGTCCGAATGGATTATTTCATTGACGTTGGTTGATTTCGGCACATAGTACCGCGTCAGAAACACGTCCGCCCCGCGCCGGGAAGCGCGGTGGCCTCATACTTCATCACGATTTGTGATTGTTTGGAGGGAAACCCATGTTCTCGAAGATGTCCATCTGCGCGCTCGCCGCGCTCTCGCTTTCCGCGCTCGCCGGGTCGTCCAGTGCCGGACTCATTTCCAACGGCACCTACGACCTGCACAACCACCCCGACGGAAGCGCCAACCCCCCGCTCTACGGGCTGCGCCTCGACGAACTTTACAACGTCACCGGCGACCACGATATCTTCACCTTTGATTTCGATGATGCCCGCTCCAGCATGACCATGGTCGTCACCGACACCACCATCGCCATCTCCGGCGTGGTCTGGGGCGGACGCGACACCGGCACCGGCTACGCCGCCGAGGCCACCACCGGCCTCTACACCATCAACTTCCTCTACAGCATCGGCGTCGGCCCCGTCGCGGGCGATGACGATGTCGAAGTGGCCGCCAACGCTTCGGGCCTCAACTCCGGCACCATCCTCAGCCCCACCAGCGACCTCATCTCGCTCGTCGACTACTCCGGCAGCTTCCCCAACACCTTCCGCCTGGGCAACGAGGACAACGACCTCGGCCACCGCGGCCATAACGGCATCTCCGGCTGGGGCTGGCTGAACCACGGCGGCGGCTCCCACATCGCCGCCAGCGACTGGCTCTTCACCGCGACGCTTGTCCCCACCCCCGGCGCCGCCGTCCTGGGCCTCGCCGGCGCCGCGATGGGCCTCCGTCGCCGCCGCTGATCGAATCAACGACCCGCGTTGACGCACATCACCAACCGCCCGCGCGCTCCCGATCGGAGCGCCGCGGGCGGTTTCGCATCATGGGTCCCCCGCCGGTCACCGGCGGGCGGGGTCACGGCGCGAATCACGCCTCGGCCCCGGCCCGCAAAGCGGGCCAACCATGGTTGCCAGCGGCGCAGCCGCTGGTTCGCGGCCCCACGCAACACCGCCCGTGAGACGGGCGGACGAAATCAACAAAACCCCCCGAAAAACCCAAGAACTCTCACCGCCCCATCACCCGCAGGTACTTCACCAGCACCGCCCGGTCCGAAGTCGGTTGCACGCTGTGCAATGACTCCACCCGCTCCGCCGCCTCGCGCACGCGCTGCCTCAGCCCATCGGTCCACGGCACCCGCGCCGCGAAGCCCGGATCAAGATCGACCGCACGCCGCAGCGCCCACGCCGCCGCCTCCTCACGGTTCAGCATCACCGCGCTCATGGCGAACCCCGCGCTCAGCGCCGCCCGCTGGTCCGCCCCGCCCGGCATCGCCGGAGCATCAGCCCCGCGCGAGAACAGCGCCTGCGCCTCCAAAAACCGTCCATCCTCGAGCGCCTTCCACGCCCAACCCGCTTCTTCATTCGAGAGCGGCTCGCTCCTCGGCGGATCAGGCTTCACCGCTTCACCCCCGCCTGCGGGAATCTCACCCTTGCTCACGGCAGTGGGGGAGGTGGAAACCGACGCCGGCCCCGGCACAAACACCGGCGCACCGGCAACGACGCTTGCTGACTGATCCGCCGCCCGCGCCGATTCCCGCTGCGCTAGTTGCCACGCATGAAACTGCGAATCCGTCACCCCATCGTCCACCACGCCCACGCGGCGCTGCGAAGCGGTGACTTCCGGATCAACATCCACCAGCCTGTACCGGTACGACGGCGAATCCCAGTACCTCGTGTACCGCCCGTACGTGCCGTACCGGTAGATATACAGCGGACTCGGCCCGTACCCGTAGTACGCCGAATCACACCGACGACCCCAGCGGTCGTACAGCACCGTTGGCCCGAACCCCCCCGCCAGCACCACCGTCGTGGACGCCGTGTTGCAGCGATCGATCGAGCGCGAAGGTGTGGAGTACCACCCATACGGATCGCGCCGCGGCGTGTCGCAGCGGTCTCGCCGATGGACCTGATGCTCGGAGTACCCCCGCGACCGCGATTCGCCCCGCTCGCGCCGAGGCTCCGCCGAAGCGGGCCCCGCAGCAAGAGACAGAGCGCACGCCACCCCGGCCGCCAGCGCGAGCGAGAACACATCGCCACGAACAATCCTGCCCCGGAAAGACGACCCGATCATGGGCCTTGCTCCTTGAGCCCCGCGGGAAACGTGCGGGAAAACTCGCAGGATCATACGCCCGCCGCCCGAGCCGGTTTCGAGCGGCTTCGGTTTCCTTCCCACACTGTGAGGCTTTGGGCGCACACAGACCGATACACTCGCGCGTTCTCGGAACCACGCGTGACGCACCACCCACACAACCACCGTCCCGGCTCCCGCCCCGCGGACGAACGTCTGCTCATCGGCTGCATGACCGGCACCAGCCTCGACGCCCTCGACGCCTGTGCCGTTCGAGCGACAGGCCACGCGCTCGACATGCGCACCGAGATCATCTCCTGGGTCACGCGCCCGCTGGGTGAACTCGCACCCCGCCTCCGCGCCCTTGCCGAGGGCCGCCGGCACACCGCCCACGAAATCTCACAACTCGCGCTCGACTTCGGCACCTTCCACGCCGCCGCCGTCGCCGCCCTCATCGACGAACTCGGGACGCCGCACAGCGCCCCCGACCTCGTCGCGCTCCACGGCCAGACGGTCTTCCACGCCCCGCCCCTCAGCTGGCAGATCATCAACCCCTGGCCAGTCCACGAGCGCATGCGCTGCCCCGTCGTCTCCGACCTCCGCGGCGCCGACCTCGCCCGCGGCGGCCAGGGCGCACCCATCACGCCCATCGCCGACTGGATCATGTTCCGTGACCAGCGCGAATCCCGCGCCGTCGTCAACCTCGGCGGCTTCTGCAACATCACGTTTGTCCCCAGCGCCGTGCCACCGAAGTCGGCGTCCGCGCCGACTTCGGTGCCTCCCACAGGCCAGTGGCACGAGCGCGTCTCAGGCCGCGACGTCTGCGCCTGCAACCACCTCCTCGACGCCGCCGCCCGCTCCGCACTCTCGCTCGACTTCGATCCCTCCGGCGAAAACGCCGCCAAATCACCGCCGCACCCAGCCGCAGCCGACGAACTCGCCGCCCTCCTCACCGCCCAGTCCGGCGCACGCCGCTCCCTCGGCACCGGCGACGAGGCCGTCGCGTGGGTCGCCCGCTGGCACGCCCGCCTCAGCGCCA
>CAYZFW010000393.1:0-3432 GCA_964477615.1 uncultured Phycisphaeraceae bacterium
GTCCGCGGCGTGGACATCTTCGTCCAGTCCCCCGGCGGGAAGCTCCCCTCCATCCCCGAAGCCGTCGGTCGCGCGAAGCTCTCCTTCAAGAGCAACCGCGGCCAGAAGGTGTGGCCCGGCGCGCTCCCGGAATGCCGGCTGGTCGACCTCTACCGCTGCCGCTACGTCACCCCGGACGGCGCGGCGACACTGTCCGACGCCGAGGTCGCCGAGATTCAGAACGCCGTGGGCAAGACCCACGCGTGGAGCCACCTTGAGAAGCTCCTCGAGCAGGACGGCAAGGCGATGTATAGCAAGGCGCACGGGGACTGAGGCGATTTCTGCCGAGCCTCGGCCGCAGGGGACTCGCACGAACTTGGGTTCGGGCGTCGGGGTTCGGGGTTCAGGATTTGTGCCTCATCAGCGCAGAACACGGACCCCGAACCCCGACACCCGAACCCTGTTCGTTACTGCAACTCCGTCCCCGGCGGCACCTCAAATTCAATCTCCCCAGTCCGCAGGATCGGCACGCCCGCGTCGCTCAGCCCTACCAGCGTCCCGCTGGAGACCAGCCCGTCCTGGGCCACGATGTTGATCGTCGTCCCCGCGCCGTACAGACGCTCGCGGGCCAGTTTCAACGTGTGCTCGTCCACCCCCGGCGTGGTCAGCGCGTGCACGAGCCCTGCCCGCAGCGAGCGCAGCAGTTCATCCAGGTCGATCTCCGCGTGGTCTGCGGTGCAGTCACGCACCGCGATGGGCTGGCGGCGGAGGTCGTCCGGCAAATCACCCACATCATTGTTCACGTTGATCCCAACCCCGACGATGAACCACGTCGTCCGCGCGGCGCCCGTGATGCCAAGAAATCCCTCGGGCGTGATCATCGCCTCGCAGAGGCTCCCGCACACCTTCCGCCGCCTCAGCAGCACGTCGTTGGGCCACTTCAGTTGCGGCATGACGCGCGACATCCGCCGAGTGAGGCACTCGGCGATCACGCTCAGACACACGACGCCGACGCGCAGTCCCAGGCCGTTTGCAATCTCCGCCGCGCTCACCCACCCGCCGTCGGGCACCGGCCACGCCATCGTGCACCACAGCCCCCCGCGCGGCGAGTGCCACGCCCGCCCGAACCGCCCGAGTCCGCCGGTTTGCTCCCCGGCGACGTACATCCGCGCCGCCGGCAGGCCGCCCTCGAACAGCACGCCCGATTCGATCTCACGGCGTGCCATCAGGTTCGTCGAGTCGACCGTGTCGAGTCGGGTGGTGGGGATGAGATCGGGGGCCGCCATGGCGCGGGAGGGTACGCGCCAAGGAACGATGACAAAAGTCGGTTGTGTGGCTCGCGGTGCGAACCCTATTCGAGAGGCCCGGGCACAATCTGCGGCGTCGCTGTCGTAGAGTCGAAGACCTTTGAGATCACGCCGGTATCGATGTCCACTTCGAGCGTCAGACCTCGGAAGCCGATGGCGACGGGGCGATCCCAGATGCGGCGCAGGCCGATGGACTTTTCGTTGTAACTAACCAGTTGCATCTGCCCGCCCGGGACGGTCATGGTCGTGCCGAGGCGGGCCCGCATGTCGGCGAGAGCCGCGGCACCGGCGGGCGAGCCCAGGCCCGAAGCGTCCATCGTGGGCTGCTTGAAGGACTCGAGCGACCCCTGCTTGGGATCGCCTTCTTCGACCGGCTTGGTCGGGATGGGTGCCGCAAGCTGGGCGCGCACCCCAAAGCTCGATGACGCGAACACACTGACGTCCAGGGCTCGCGCGTAGAAAACCTCGGCGATGACACGGAAGTAGACCTTCTGGACCTTTCCGCCGGGGTGGCTCTCGCCGAACTTGAAACGCGCGGGCCCCAGAATGTCGTCCTTAAGAAGCCACTGGGTGATCATGCGCCTACTCTTCGGGCACGCGGGGTCCGGCTTCGTCCGCTGCTCGGCAATCGAGGCCATCAGCCGATTGAGTGAAAGCCCGTACGACTCCGCCGCGGGCACCTTGACGCTGACGCGCTCTACCTGGGTCGACGAAATGTTCAGGCCGAGAGAGAAGGCCTCGATGGGGATGAGCGCGGCGAGGTCGCCCGACGTGAAACTCGCGGTGGCGAACTCTGGGAAGCCGACAAGGCGAAGGCGGTTGACGCGGGAGTTGAGCAGGTCGTCGGCTCCACCGGTCCCGCTGAGAGGCGACCGCGCGTCGTACACATTCCGCACCGCGTCGCGCGGCTGGCTGTACAGCAGCTTTGCCCCCGCCTTCTCGATGTTGTCGCGCACCGCCTTGATCGCGTCGAGCTTTTGCTGCGCGTCGGCGATGAGCGGCTTGGCCGCCTCATCAGCCGCCTTTAGCGACGCCTTCGCGTCTGCATCGACCCTCGTCGCCGTGGTCTCCGCATCGGTCTTCTTGGCGAGTTCGTCCTTCGCATCCTGCAACTGCTTCTCGAGTTCTGCAGGGTCTTGAAGGCGGGCCTTCTCCGCCGCGAGATCCGCTTCCGCAAATCTTATGGCCCGGTCGGCATCCTCTTTCAGGCGGGTCGCCTCCACGACCTTGCGCTCGGCTTCCTTCTTCTTGTCCACCGGCTCGGCCGGGGTGTCGGCGAGCTTCCGCTGCCAATCGAGCAGTTCATTGTCGCGATCGCGCGCTGTCTGTTTTCGCGTTGCCAAGTCGACTTCGAGTTGCTTGATCTTCGCAGGATCGGCCGGCTTACCTCGACTCTCTTTCAAGGCGTTGTCGGCACGCGTGACCTTTGCGGCGGCGTCCTCGCGCTCCCGCGTCGCCTGCCGCAGAGCGTCCGTGGCATTCTTGGCGTCCTGTGCTGGCTGCTTCGTCAGGCTGTTCGCCGCTTGGAGGTCTCGCTCGGCCTTCGCGACGGACTCGTTCGCCGCCGCCAGCGCAGGGTTGCCGACAATGTCGCGGTAATCGGGGTTGGTTGCGGGCGCCGAGAGCGTGGCCGAATACTCGTCCAGCGTCGCCCGTTGCGTATCGATGCGAGCGAGCCTCGACGACATCCCGATCTGGAGCCTCTTGGCTCTATCGTCCCGCCCAAGGTCTTTCCACTTCCTCTCCATCAGTTCTTGGGCATCAAGATCGTCAGGGTTGAACGACGACGCGTACACGTCGCCCACGACGACGTCCTCGCGCGGCGGGAAGACCGGAACGATGCCCAGCTCGCGCAATGTCAGCGACCACTCGCGCTGAACAAAGCCGCGATCACTCTTGGCATTGTTGCAACCCGCGGGAAGGACCGACGCAAGAACCAGAACGGCAGCCGTGAAGGTGCGGCGCATAGTGTCCACCTTTCTGCGCCGGAGTGTGGTTCACAACATAGGATTCGTCAAACTCATGCAACCGCGGAGACCGCTACAGTGGATAAGTTGTGAAGACTCGCCCGCGGATGAGATTACGTCACCACGAGCTGCGGCCCCGCCCCGGAGCGCATCACCTCGATCGCCGCTTGGGTCTCCAC
>CAYZFW010000394.1:0-1017 GCA_964477615.1 uncultured Phycisphaeraceae bacterium
GTTGTTCACCACGAGCATGGGCTTGGTGGTGCCGTCAAACTCGCTGAGCCACTTGTGCTCTTCGGTGGCGCCGATGAAGAGGATGCCGTCGACCGAGCAGTCGTCCAGCAGCGTCATGTACTCCTTGCGGCGCACGTACTCGCGCCGCGCGACTTCGAGCACGATGTGGAACCCGCGCTCCGCCGCCGCTTCGTAGATGCCGCTGATGATCTCGCCGAAGTACACGTCTGCGAAGGCGTGCTGCAGCGCCGGCACCAGCACCGCGAGGGTCTTGGCCCTCCGGTTCGGCAGCCCCCGCGCCAGACGGCTCGGCGTGTACGACAGCTTCTCCATCGCCCCCAGCACACGCTGGCGCGTCGCGTCGCTGATCCGCGCGTCGTTCTTGTTCAGCACCAAAGACACCGTCGTCAGGCTCACGCCGGACTCCCGCGCCACGTCCCTGATGCTCGCCCGCGGCGGGCGCGCCACCCCGCCACGGACCGTCGCTGTCCCGTTGCCACGGATGTCGGGCTTGGGCGAAGGCCCGGGCTTTCGGGCCAGGCCGCTCGTCCCGTCCGACACGCCCGCCCCCGCTCCTGAAACGGAACCCGCGACCGTCCCGGCCCCCGTGCCATTGGCAGAGGGTCGAACAACCACTTTGGGAGTCGCGGTGGCCTTTGGCGTTGGGTCCATGCCTGGGTGGTCCTGCGGTCGGGGAGGAAAAGGGACGAACGCCGGGGGAAACCCCGGGCGGTTCGGCGGGCTGGAGGGAGGCCCCAAAGGGCATTCGGGGAAACCCGCCGGTAAAACATTTTACCGCGCCCGCCGCCCAATACAAGCGACAACCCGCTTTTGGCCCGTACTTGTCCCAAAGCCCCTGCAACTCCATTGCATCCAAGGGTTTGCGCCGTCCGGATAGGTTGAAGATTTCATGAAAGCCCGGCTTGCGTCCGGCGTCGGGCGCGGTAGAGTTGATCCGTAGTAAAACATTTTACCGGATCGGGCCGCGTGGTCCGATTCCCATCTGGTCAAGCGTTT
>CAYZFW010000394.1:1027-3416 GCA_964477615.1 uncultured Phycisphaeraceae bacterium
TCTCCGCCGGCTTCTCGGACCCCCGCCGGCCAACCGTTCTTCGTGTGTGGTGAGCGAGGTCCGTCGTCCGTCCTCAACAACCCCTGAGAGGCCGAGCATGATTCAGGTCCGCCCGTTCTGCATGATCTGTCGGAACTCCCGCCGCGGCTTCACGCTGGTGGAACTCTTGGTCGTCGTCGCCGTGATCGCGCTGCTGATCGGGCTTCTGCTGCCGGCGCTGGGCAAGGCCCGCGAGGGCGCGCGGCAGGGGTTGTGTCTGGGGAACGTGAAGCAGTTGAACCAGTACATCGCGTACTACGCCGAAGACAACAAGGGCTGGTACCCAGTCGTGACCCCTCGAACCGGCAACATGTCCGCCACGTTCGCGCAGCAGTGGAGTTACGGCGGTTTCGCGGGTTTCTTCAACCTCCGCCAGGTTGCTCGGGCTGGTACCGGCACTCGGCACTATCAGAACGGCAACTATTCCCGACGCGGCGTCTCGACTCCAACAGACACCCCTGTTGTCAACGAGCCCAACAAGAACACCATCCCGCTCATGGCGAAGTACATGGAGGGCTCCGGCGACTATCAGATTCTTCAGTGCCCCTCCGACACGCTTGATGGCGGCGAGAACGGAAGCGATTTCCCTGCAGTTACCCCCGACAAGATCGGCGGAGGTGCTCGGCAAAATGCACTCATCACCGACGGGGTCGTTGCCTCGATTCCACAGAACGTCATCTGGTACAACATCTCATACGTGTACGTCGCAGGCATCCGAAGCGACATCGCGGGCCGGGTCACCCTGTTTGGTGATGAGACCAACTCGTGGGATTCGGGCAATCCTTCCGCAGGCGCGGCGGGCGCGCCGCCCAACTACGTCGGGACCTTCCGCAACAATCGTGATGCCGCCAACGGCGGAAAAGGCTACGACGTGACCGACAATCACGGCAAGAAGGGCGGCAACTTCGCGTTCACCGATGGCTCCGCCGAATTTGTGCAGGGCGGCGAGTTCCAGCATGGCTTGGTCTCCGGCCAGCGGCACGCTCCCCACGACCTCATGTTCGATGCCATCCGAGTTAAGCACTGGAATGCCAGCATGTTCGAGATTCCAACCCGAGGCCTCGAGCGCGGCGTTGATGGAACTCGCTTTGTCCAAACCGTGGATTGAAGTGTGGTGAACCCCTCCAGATAGGCGATGGAGAAAGAATGGTCAGCCAATCTCATCCGCGAGAACATGCTCACCTCGCCTTCACCCTCGTCGAACTCCTCGTCGTCGTCGCCGTCATTGCACTGCTGATCGGTCTGCTGCTGCCGGCGCTGGGCAAGGCCCGCGAGGCGGCCCGGCAGAGCGGCTGCCTGGCAAACCTCAAGCAGATGTCGACGTTCTTCATGTACTACGCCGAGGACTACAAGAACGCGTTCCCGGTGGTGCCGCCTATTGGTAGCCCGCAGGAAAACCAGCCAGAGAGCGCTCTGGTTTTCCAGAGCCAGGCCATCTATGGCGGCCTCGCCGGGTTCTTCAATCTGCGCCAGGTCAACGACGACTTCCCCGCTAGCCCGTCCCGCTACGGCACACGCGTGTATCCGCGTGGCTATTACAACGTCAAGAGAGCCGACGGCAGGACTTGGGGAGCGCCGACCCCGCAGCAGAGCGTCCCGCTGATGGCACCTTACATGGAGAACACCGGAGATTACGGTGTGCTCCAATGCCCCAGCGATCGATTCGACGGCGGCGAGAACGGCAACTCGTTCCCCGGCGTCGTGCCAACCAAGATCGGATCCAAGCAACGCACGGCCGGCCAGGAAGCGACCATCACCAACGGCATGGGCTTCATCCCGTCCAACATCACCTGGTACAACATTTCGTACCTCTACATCGCGGGGCTGCGGAACAACGAAAAAGCCGCCGTCGCCCTCATCGGCGACGAGACCAACGGCTGTGATTGGGGTGCCCAAACCAACGCGAACACGAGCGGTGGTGCCGTAACCGATTGGACGCAGACACTTCGTTCACGCCGAACAACAGACCGCGGTGGCCCCGGCTACGATTCGACGGACAACCACGGCAGGACCGGCGGCAACTGGGTGTTCAGTGACGGGCACGCAGAGTTTGTTCCCCAAACACTCGTTCCCGACGGCGGCAGTCCCAGTGGTCAGAACAGCAAGCTGCTGCTTGACATTTTTGCCACCATTAACCGAGTTCGGGCGGGTAGTGCAGGCGGCTCCAGCACAACGCAGACTGTCGACTGATCGCCCCTCGCAGCGGATCAAACTTGCCCAACCGACGCCCGCATCCGCGGGCGTTTTCGTTGTCTGAGTGGCTTCCATGCTGCGGCACGCCACGCTCGGACCCGAAATGGCCCCGGCGGGAATCGAACCCGCACGCCCGTTGCCGGGCACAGGATTTTAA
>CAYZFW010000395.1:0-3414 GCA_964477615.1 uncultured Phycisphaeraceae bacterium
CGCGGTTGTTGGCGAACTTAGCGGCCAATCCTCTCTTGAGGGCCTCGTAGGCCCGGGCCTCGTCCGGATGGTTCCTCAAATGGTCGCGGAAAAGGACATTGAGGCGCCAGAAGGGCCCGCCGTGGTGGACCATGTGGACGTGGTGGGTCGTCGGATCGCCCAAGGTAAAGAAGTGACGGTCGGGGATGCCGAACTCACCTTTGTACTCGTATCCCAAACCCTGAAGGATGGGGACAAGGGCGGAGACATCGGCGAGGGTGCGGAGGCCGACCATCATGTCGATCATCGGCTTGGCGATCATGCCGGGGACCGAGGTGGAGCCGATGTGGGCGATGTCCTTGATCGGGCCGTCGGGGCCGCCGGTGGTCTGGATAAGTCGCTCGGATTCCCGACGGAAATGCTCCGGCCACTGGGGGTCGTACTCGCTCAGGGTCACGGTGCCTGGGGGGAGGCCGAGCATTGAGGGGAGTCGGGGGCGGGGAGAAGGTCGGGGGGCGGGGCACGGGGGGTCGGAGGATCCTGCGGCGTCCGCACCTGTGGTGCTTCGACCCGGAGCATCGATGCAGGGCCATCGATGCTCCGGCGTCCGGGGACCGAGTGTCTACACGTTGGGTCGGGCGTGAGGGGGAACCACGATCAGGATTTGGGCGGCGTCCAGTGCGTTTTTCACGGCGACGGCTGCGGCTTCCTGCACGCCGCCGAGGGTTTCCTTGGTGGCCCAGACGCGGACTTCCCAATCGACGCCGGCGGGGCCGAGGCGTGCCATGGCGATTTCGGGAAGCTTTCCGGGGGCCTGGCCGGGGACGGCGGAGACGGCGCGGGTCAGGGTGTCGCGGGTCCTGGCGAGATCGGCGTCATACGAGAGACAGAGGTTGATGGTGGCGCGGCGGACCGGGTGGTACGACTGATTCTCGATGACGGCACCGAAAATGGCGGAGTTCGGGAGGATGATGCGGCGGTTATCGGGCGTATCGAGTTTCGTGGTGAAGAGTTCGATCTCGTCCACCACTCCAGTCTGCCCCGCGATGACCACGGCGTCGCCCACGCTGAAGGGGCGAAAGATGAGCAGCATCGTGCCCGCGGCGAGGTTCGAGAGGGTGCCCTGGAACGCGAGGCCGATGGCGAGACCAGCGGCACCGATGACCGCGGCAAACGAGGCGGTCTGGATGCCGAAGATGCCGAGGCACGCGACGACGGACATCGCGAGCACGCCCCAGCGGACGACGTTGGCGAGGAACTTGCCGAGGGTGATGTCGATCTTGGCCTTGTTCAGGCCGCGGGCGGTGATGCGGGAAATCCAGCCGGCGACGAGCCACGCGAGGATGAGGAAGACGACGGCACCGAGGAGTTTCAGGCCGTAGGTGGTGGCGAGGGATTGCAGCTCGTCGGCGAGTTTGCTCATCGCCTCTTTCTGCTTGGCGAGGTCTTCGGTGGTAATGGCTTGGGCGAGCGTCATGGGAAAGTGGTCGGGTGAAGGCCTTATGGCAGGCTGGAAGCCTGCCCCACCGCAAGAGAGGCAGGCTGGAAGCCTGCCCCACCGGTTTGATTCCTAGACTACCCGAAGCATGACGACCAAGAAGCCGACGACGACGCGGATCGACGTGGTGGAACCCATCGGGAAGCGGGTGCTTATCCGCAAGGATGAGGACAAAAAGCAGACCCGTTCGGGTATCCACCTGCCGGACAAGATTGAGATCCCGACGCTGACGGGGCGGGTGGTGACGGTGTCAGCCCAGGTGGCCAACGACGACGACTACCCCATCAAGCAGTACGACCGCGTGCTGTTCAACCCCAAGCACGGGATCCCGGTGGACTTCGAGGGGGACAACCGGCTGTACGTCATCCCGGTTGAGGACATCGTGGCCGTGATTCGGCGCGAGGACGTGGGGGGCGCGGAAGAAGCGGGGTAAGTGGCGGAGATTGGGTTCGGGTGCCGGGGTTCGGGGTTCGGATTGCCGAGCAGCCCCTCCCGAACCCCGACACCCCGACACCCGAACCCTGACGAAGTGCCGCTCCCTGATGATCGGGGTTCGGATTGGAGAACTGATCGCCGACATGCCTGATCGATTGGCTTCCATTCTGAGTCGGCCGCTGGGGGAGTTGCCGAGGGAACTGGCGCTGTGCCCGGTGGCGCGGGCGTTTGATGTGACGGTGCGGCCGCCGGGGAGCAAGAGTTTGACGAACCGGGCGCTGCTGCTGGCGGCGCTCGCGTCGGGGGAGAGCGTGCTGAGGGGGTGCCTGCTGGAGGCGGACGATGCGCGGGTGATGATCTCGGCCCTGCGCACGCTTGGCGCGGAGATCGAGGTCACGCAGGATCCTGAGTGGGGCAACGAGGTGATCGTCCGCGGCGTCGGCGGGACGTTCCAGGGCGGGTGCGAGATCAATCTGAACAACGCGGGGACCGCCACACGGTTTCTCACGGCCGCGGCGTGCCTGGCGGACGGGCCGGTGGTGATCGACGGCAACCCGCGGATGCGCGAGCGGCCGATCGGAGAATTGGTGGCGCTGCTGCGGAAGCTCGGGGTCGTTGTCGATGAACTGGGCATGCCGGGGTGCGTGCCGCTGCGGGTCCATCCGTGCAGGCCTGAAGGGGGATCGCTCGAGGTGGGTGTGACGCTGAGCAGCCAGTATGTGTCGGCGGTGCTGCTGATCTCGGCGTGGATGAAGCGCGGGCTGGAGGTCCGGTTCACCGCGCCGCCCACCAGCCCGTCGTACATCGAAATGACGCTGCGGCTGCTGCGGCAGACGGGAGTGCGCGCGGCGGAGCGGGACGCGAAGTGGGCCCGCGCCCGGGTGCTGCACACGCCGGCGCCGGGTGGCGGGCTGGCGGGCTTTTCTCTGGACATCGAGCCCGATGCGAGCGGGGCGACGTACTTCTGGGGCGCGGCGGCGGTGGTGCCGGGGGCGAAGGCGTGCGTCGAGGGGCTGCCGGATGACTCGATGCAGGGCGACGCGTGGTTCAAGTCGGCACTGCTGCGGATGGGCGCGGGGCTGGCGGGGGACAGCGGGGAATATGAAGAGCGCGTCTCGGAAGTGCGCGGCGATGCGCGAGCGGTTCTTGGGCTTCCGACGCTGACGGGGGTTGAACTCGATCTTTCGTTGATGCCCGATACGGCGATGACCGCCGCGGCGGTGGCGTGCTTTGCGCACGGGCCGACCACGCTGCGTGGGCTGCGCACCCTGCGCGTGAAGGAGACGGATCGGCTGGAGGCGCTGCGGGTCGAACTCACGAAGATCGGCGTGCGCGTGGAGATCGAGGGGTATGTGGGCGAGGGGGGCGTGCGCGATGAACTGCTGCGGATCACGCCGCCAGCGAGCGGTCTGGATTGTTCGGCATCGGCCCCGGAGGTGGTGTTCGACACCTACGATGACCACCGCATGGCGATGAGCCTGGCCATCATCGGACTCCGAAGG
>CAYZFW010000396.1:0-1091 GCA_964477615.1 uncultured Phycisphaeraceae bacterium
GGCGCAGTGCCAACTCGCGCTGGGCATGGCCGTCCCGGACGGCCTCGAAGCCGCCACCGGCCGCGCATACGTCGGCCCGCACATCTTCACGAACGTGAAGCCCGAGCACGACATCGCGCGCGAAGAGATCTTCGGCCCCGTGCTCGCCGTAATGCGGGCGAAGTCCTTCGACGAGGCTCTGGCCATCGCCAACAACTCGCCCTACAAGCTCACTGGCGGCGTCTTCAGCCGTAAGCCCGCGAATCTTGAGAAGGCCAAACGCGAGTTCCGCGTCGGCAACCTCTACCTCAACCGAGGCATCACCGGCGCGCTGGTGGCCCGCCAGCCCTTCGGCGGCTTCGCCATGTCCGGCGTCGGCAGCAAGGCCGGCGGCATGGACTACCTCCTCCAGTTCGTCGAACCCCGCGCCTCGTGCGAGAACACCTTGCGCCGAGGCTTCGCGCCGGAACTCTGATGGGGGGGGGTCACCGCGGAGACGCGGAGTTCGCAGAGGAATGCAAGAGAGAGAGAGAGAGAGAGTCGAGGGCGCTAGCTTGAATTCGGATTCGACCCGCGCCGATCAGACAGACGAAACACTCCAATCACGCGCGGCAAGTCTGTCGCCCTCTACAGCCCGCACGCACCCCAAAGAGCATCCCTCCGCGCGCTCTGCGTTCTCCGCGTTCAATGTCTCTTGTGCCCTTCTCAGCGAGCTCACGCCTCCGCGGTGAATCCCCCTCCCCTCCAAAAACAACCACACCCCGGCTATCACCGGGGTGCGTCGTCATGAAAGCACGGGCGGAAGGAGTCGAACCCTCAACCTCCTGATCCGTAGTCAGGTGCTCTATCCAATTGAGCTACGCCCGCAACAGGATGTCCTCGCCGGAAGGTCTTTGATAGGGTGCCCTATCCGCGACCGGTGGCGAGCCGAGAAGGGTAGCAAGGAATACACGCACAGGCAAGGCCGCTGAAGGGGTTCGGGTGTCGGGGTTCCGGGCTCGGGCATCGCGCAATCACTCGGTGACTGCCGACGAAATCGGCGTGCTGCCATTTTCGCCGAACCCCGAACCCCGAACCCCGAACCCCGAACCCAGCACTTGATTTCCCCCCCC
>CAYZFW010000396.1:1101-3402 GCA_964477615.1 uncultured Phycisphaeraceae bacterium
CATACTCCTCCCCCCGTTTCCCCGGCGTCGCCGCAGGAAACCACATCCCGACACGGCTCGGTCACGGTCCACGGATCGCCCGGGCACGACCTGAAGAAGGTGCTATTCCATGGCTCACTCACTGTCCGCCCGTAAGCGCGTCCGCCAGAATGTCGAAGCCCGTGCCCGCAACCGCTGGCGCCTGGGCAACCTCCGCGAGGCCCTGAAGTCGTTCGAGGACAAGTTCGTCCACGGCGACGCCGCCGGCGCAAAGGCCGCCTTCACCGCCGCCTGCCAGCTGCTCGACAAAACCGCGAGCAAGGGCGTGATCCACAAGAACACCGCCGCCCGCAAGAAGAGCCGTCTTTCGGCCCGCCTCAAGGCGATGTCGAAGGCCCCCGCAGCGGCTCCCGGTGCGAAGTCCAAGAAGAAGTAATCTGCTCCCACGGCTGGGTCGCTCACGCGTCTGTGTGAGACCCGGTTCTGTGGAAAACTCATCGAGAAGCCCACGACTCGCACGCCGATCTCTTGGCGTGCGGTTTTTTTCTCGACACAGTTTTGAGCAGTTCAATTGTCTCACAGCACAAGACTGAGTCGGCATCCCATCAAGCATCGCGCCCGCTCCGCAAAATCGCACACGCGACGGCACGCGTGTCGATCATGCACCCTTGCCTCGCATTGACGCACCACCACGATCCGGGCAGTCTGCTCATCTCAGCCACGGTTCCACTTCCTCTCACCACAGCAAGGAGGCCGTCGATGGTGCGTCATTTCTCCGTGTTTTCCAGTGATTCTTCCCGCCTGACCCCTCGCAAGGCCAAGCCCATTGCCGCCCTTCCGGGCCTGCTGACTCTCACGGCGGCCGCGAGTCTGGCTCTGACGCTGGCCCCCCTTGCCAGCGCCACTCAGGAAGACCCGCCGCCCGTCACGGCGATGGGGCAAACGTACCTCCTCAGCCCCGGTGCCGACCCGACCATCGGAGCTACAGCGTGGCCCATGGTCGGGAGCGTGCCCGGAACCCCGGGCCCGACGTTCGTCCCCGCCGTCTCGATGCCCGTCTCTATCGAGCAGACCGGGCAGGGCGGCCAAGGCGGCTCGGGTATGACCGTCCTATGGACGCTTTCCATCGGGACTCTGGTTGACACCGATGGTCAGTCCATCCCTGCGGGCACGCTGCGGGCCGATGTCTCGTTCCCATCGGATGACCCAGCCCAACCGGGCTGCACCACCATCGCGGCGATCTCCGCCATTCCGCAGGCCACGGCGGTGACCATTCAGCAGTCGCTCGCGACTTCGACCTTTCTTCCGCCGCCTCAGCAGGAAGACGAACAAGCACGCGATTTCTGCCTCGGCACCACCTGCTCCTGCGGCACATGCTCCAACGGCTACCGCTTCTCTGCTCCGCTGTTTGTCGTGGGCCGCTGCAACGAGACGGTCGGCGTGAACTGCTGCATGGCGGCCTGCCAGGTGATGTGCAACATGCTCGCCGGCGGTATGTCACCCACCGACGCCTGGATCCAGGGCCAAGGGCAGTTCGTCATCTGCGTCATCGCCCACCCCGAGGTCTGACAGTCGGGCTGCTCGCGAGCCGGCGGCGACAAACGTGCTAAGTCTCAGCGGGTGCGGGCCGATATCTGATCCGCACCCGCTGAGACCAAGTGAACCGTCAACCCACGCCGCAGTCCATGCACAGCCCAAACACAGCGTGCGACTTCATCGCCGACCGTGTCCGCCGGACAAGGTCGATCCCGGAGGTTGTGATGTGGGTGCTCGGTGTCATTCTGGCCGTGGCGTGCGTCGCGGTATGGTGCCTTGTCCACCTGCCCAGTGCCAGCGTCGCGCCGGGCGGACTCGGGCTGACCATCACCAACACCGGATTCCCGCTGTCCAATGCGACCGTCGTCGCAACCTTCCGTGACGGAAGGCGGGCCACCATCCCAATCGGCAGCCTGCCACGCGGCGAACGCGTGATCCCCGTCCCGCCCGGCTACCCGGGGTCGGAAGTCACCACGGTCTCAATCCGTGCGAACATTCTGGGCCTCGGTGTGGCGTCGCACTCTGCGCTGGAGTTCTGAGCCATTGCTGGCGGTGTGGTCACCGCCCCGCCGTCTTCCGCACCGCGCGCATCCCTTCGACGCCGTTGTACGTCACAAGCAGGGCCCCCGCCGCGGCGCGATCGGCGAAGAGCTCAATAATCACCGACTCTTCGCCGGGCCACGGGTACGCGAAGACCACGTCAAAATCATCGATCCCCAGGCCCATCTCCGCGTGCGCGTCCGCGCCGCCCGTCACCAGCCACACGATCTCGTCTGTCGAGTCCAC
>CAYZFW010000397.1:0-3382 GCA_964477615.1 uncultured Phycisphaeraceae bacterium
TTAGCGCGTTTGACTGGGGGTCAAAAGGTCGGCGGTTCGAATCCGCCCACCCCGACTTTTTCGGAGATCAAGGCCTTCGGCGAGCATGTCGAAGGATTTTCTCACGGTAGATGCAGCGTTTTCGCCTTCCAGGGTGCAGTTCAAACACACGATTTCGAGGATGCGCCGCTTGGTGGCGTTATCCGCCGAAACCCACGTGTTTTGCAGGGTTTGTAACAGTTCAAACGCTCTGACGGCCAGTTCCCCGGTTTCGTCGTGGGCGCGGTCCAGATCGTCGAATTGGAGCTTGATCGACGCCAGCCGGTCCCGCAGATCGGTGTGCTTGCGGGCAAAGGTGTCTTGGTCGACTTCCTTGCCCACCGGCCCAGTCACGAACCGTTCCACCGGTGCTCACGGTTCGAAGATCCGAGGCGGCGCCGGCTCCGGCAGCTCCGATCCGGAGTGGGTGACGCCGGACCCGGATTGCTTCGAGGCGCTGAACACCTACGACAGCCTTTACCGCTTGATCGTTTCAAAGCGACCCGATGGCAGCGGCGAGAAGTACGTCTACGAATCGAACACAGACCAGCTCCGCCGCAACAACGTCACCGCCAGATGGCGCATGAGGCCCATTGACACTCTCTCTGTTCCCGCGGCGATTTCGACATAGGCTTGCGGCTTCCCAAGCAGAACGCCGAACGGGTGGGTGGACCGCAGTTTGGAGTCCAGTCAATTCTTCACGTACAAACCAGCCCATCCGGATGATTCCAATGGGATCGGCGGGTCATTGCTCTCGCGATTTACCGACACCGCTCGTAGCAACAGCTACCCGCGCAGGATCTTGTCGCCTATCTTTGCGACCGTGAATGCCGTGAACGGCTCACCTTCGAATTCAATCTGCTTCTTCGCGCTTGGACCAGCTTTTGTGAGATGTGCGCTCACGTCCATCCACCGGATCGACCCGTCAGAAGTTCGGACAACCAGCATGACGGGGTAACTGTGCGCACGCCAATACTCCAAGTGTCGGGCGTTCTTAACACTGAAGACTTCTTTGCCGTCGACCTTCCGCTGGTGGAGGTATGAATCCCCAGACTTGAGCTGCAGGTAGATTCTCTTTCCGCTCGCTTCACCCTTGGCGTTCTTGAACTCGATCTCTCCGTCGATCCCATGATCCGAGTTGGTGTAGCCCCGGTAGATGTGTCCCGCCTGGGCGACGGTCGTGTACGCGTGTCCCACGAGTATCAACTCGCGGCTTTCGTTGTCGATTTCGATGCCCGCTTGAGACTCCATTTCTCGAACGCGTTCCTCGGCGGCCGCGGATGCAAACTTCTCTTCAATCAAGTCCTTGAACCGAATCCTGGTGTCGCATCGTTGGCAGCCGATGTCCTCCTTGCCCGCGTGGATGCGAGCGGCAATCGCCTGCGGATCTGCCACCGGGCGGTGGCAGTCGGGGCATACATAGGCCCGCATTCGAGTCACGTTGGCCGCCCGCGCTTTCAAATGCTCGTGGATGTACTTGATGAAGGCAACCTTTGTGTCGTCGGGCACTCCCGCGTCGAAGTACACCTCGATCCTTGCGGCACCTTCGGGTAGACGGATCATTCGTAGGCCCGCCAGCTTGCCCGCGGGCGTCTTGAAGTCGGCCGCATCCTTCCACAGGTCCTTCATCTCGAAAGGCTCGGTGAAGTGCAGGCGGACCACCAACGTCGCATAGATCTCATCCAATGGGCCGCCAAACCCGTAGGTGACCAGAATTGTGGGCTGGTCGGGTTTCTCAGGCCGGTCGCGCCGGAAGTAGGAAGGAAAAACCAGAGCGTCGCCGCCCGCGAGCGGTTGCCGGAGGCAGAGGGCTTTCTCCGTAAACACCTGGACAATCGCCCGCAGGAGGATCCGCTCCTCGGCAGCCGGCAAACGCTCCATGTCCTTGAAGTCGATCTTTCCCTCCTGCACGTCGGTCTCCCGCACACAACCGATTTCATCGGAGTGTGAACGGGCGGCCCGGACCACTGCCGAGCCGTAGGCGTTGAGCCATTCGGGTTGCAAGAGCACCAGGTCGCCGAACGAGAGCAGGAGAACGATCCCCTGCCCCGCGAGCAGACCGATCACGGTCCGCAATTCTGCCTCATCGAACGACTCCGTCGGCAGCATCAGTTGCAGGCGCTGGCGGAGCTGAGCCACAGTGAGGAGCGAGGTGCGCTCAGCCGGTTCGCTTTGCTGTCCGCGCATCCTGACGATGGCGTCCTTGAGTGTCTTGAAAAGGCGACTGGTCCCGATCCACGGGATGCGGTCCCAGGGAATGTGCTCGGCGATCGCGGCCTTGAGTTCGGCGCAGCGGTCGCCGGACTTTGCCGCAGTCGTGAAGAGGCTCTTGAAGCCGTGCTCCACCATGTACCGCTTGAGCTTGCTGTCGCTGATGGTGATCCCCCCGCGGTCGCAACGGGCGGCCACAAGCAGCTTCTCGGCACCGTGCTTGGATCCGATCAGAACAGCCTTCTCCCAGTGTCCGAGTGCGTCGAAGGGGTTGTCGTTCTGTGGATCGAAGACCACGAGTGCGAGCGAAGTCTCCTCCATGAAGAGCTGGTGGACCAGGCGGTAGTCGGGCTGGCCAGCAAAATCCCACAGCCAGACTTCCCGCTCGGGAGGCGGGGTCGCGTGGGATTTCGATGCCGATTTCTTCGGGGCTCTCTTTGGGGGCACTGGCGCTTCGAATGTCAACGGCCAGACGCGCATGCCGTGGGTGGACTCGGTGGCCTCCCAACGGTCCTCGGCCAATCGCAAGGCGAGGCCAGTCTTACCGACGCCGCTCTCTCCAACCAGGACCACTTTTGCGTTGGTGTACCGGGCTGGTGGAGAGGCTGGCTGGCTGCCAGCAGTGTCGGGAAGTTCCCAGACCCGCACGGACTTGTCCCAGGACCCGGAAACAGCCCGGCGTCCGTCGGGGGTGACCGCCACGCCATAGACCGTGCTCGAGTGCCCCTTCAGCACGGCGGTGCAGAGGCCCTTGTCGAGGTCCCAGACCCGCATGGTATCGTCGTAGGATCCCGAGACGGCTCGGCGTCCGTCGGGGGTGACCGCCACGCCAAAGACCGGGCCCGTGTGTCCCTCGAGCACGGCGGTGCAGACGCCATCGTCGAGGTCCCAAACCCGCACGGTATTGTCGTAGGATCCCGAGACGGCCCGGCGTCCGTCGGGGGTGACCGCCAGGCCATAGATCGCGCTCGTGTGCCCCTCGAGCACGGCGGTGCAGACGCCCTTGTCGAGGTCCCAGACCCGCACGGTGCGGTCGTTGGATCCCGAGACGGCCCGGCGTCCGTCGGGGGTGACCGCCACGCCATAGACCGACCCCTCGTGCCCCTTCAGCACGGCGGTGCAGAGGCCCTTGTCGAGGTCCCAGACCCGCATG
>CAYZFW010000398.1:0-3379 GCA_964477615.1 uncultured Phycisphaeraceae bacterium
ATGCGCTCGACCGCCTCGATCACTTCACCCACACCACCCGCGTCCGCGTCGATCTCTACGGCTCGCTGGCCAAGACCGGCATCGGGCACGGGACCGACATCGCCGTGATCCTCGGCCTCGCAGGCGAGGACCCCGTCACGTGCGACACCGTTCACCTCATGGACCGCGTCGAGGCGATGAAGCAGGGCGGGCTGATCCGACTCCGCGGCACGCGCAAGGTGCCGTTTGCGTACGCG
Source organism: uncultured Phycisphaeraceae bacterium (assembly GCA_964477615.1). GTDB lineage: Bacteria > Planctomycetota > Phycisphaerae > Phycisphaerales > UBA1924 > JAFLCM01. The sequence continues at coordinate 237 of CAYZFW010000398.1, forward strand.
CAGGACATCCTCTTTCACAAGACCGAGGCGCTCCCCTTCCACCCCAACGCGCTGCGGTTCACTGCGCACCTCGACTGCGGCGAGACGCACAGCGAGACCTACTACTCCGTCGGCGGCGGTTTCGTCGTGCAGGAGGCCCCCGGCGGCGGCGCCGCCGCAGGCACCCCCGCCGCGTTGCCGTTCCCAATCAACCACGGCGACGAACTCCTCGAATACTGCCAGCGCGAGAACACCGGCATTCCGCAGATCGTGATGCGCAACGAGCGCACGTGGCGCACCGACGCCGCCGTGCGCGAGGGGCTGCTCGACATCTGGCGCGTGATGGAGGCGTGCATCCACCAGGGCTGCCACACCGAGGGCGTGCTCCCCGGCGGGCTGAACGTCGTGCGCCGGGCCGCGGGGCTGAACGCGCGACTTCTGGGTGGGGATTCTCGTACCACCGAAGTCGGCCCGCAGAGTCCGGCGGGACAGAGGGCGGTGCTGCCGTCACTGCCCGCGTGGAAGTCCGCCATCCGCTCCCGCCGCTGGGGTTTTCAGGACATTCTCAAGTGGGTCAGCGCCTTCGCGCTGGCGGTGAACGAGGAGAACGCGAGTTTCGGACGCGTCGTCACCGCGCCCACCAACGGCGCCGCGGGGGTCATCCCTGCGGTGATGATGTACGACCTTCTCTTCAATTCCATCGGCGAAGACGACGCCTCCGCACGCGCCGCCACCCACCAGCGGCTAATCGACTTCATGCTCACGGCGGGCGAACTCGGCAGCCTCTTCAAGAAGGGCGCGACCATCTCGGCCGCGATGGGCGGGTGCCAGGCCGAGATCGGTGTCAGCAGCGCCATGGCCGCGGGCGGTCTCACTCAGGTTCTCGGCGGCACGCCGGCGCAGGCGCTCATGGCCGCCGAGATCGCGATGGAGCACCACCTGGGCATGACGTGCGACCCTGTGGGCGGGCTGGTGCAGGTGCCTTGCATCGAGCGCAACACGATGGGCGCGATCAAGGCCATCACCGCCGCGAACATCGCCCTCGAAGGAGATCCGAGCAAGGCCCGCGTGACGCTCGACGGCGTCATCAAAACCATGTGGGAAACCGCCCAGGACATGGGCAGCAAGTACAAGGAAACCGCCGAGGGCGGGCTGGCGGTGAATGTGTCGGTGGGCCTGCCGGAGTGTTGAGGGGGAAGGCACGGAGGCACGCAGGCACGAAGCGTGTCGTGTGTGCGCTTCGCGCCAAACACCCTACACCCCATCCCCTATCACCTCTTCAACTCCGCGCACTCCGCGTCTCCGCGGTGAATCCCCTCAGAACTGTTTCCGCATCCGCGCCGGCGGGATGTCCAACTGAGCGCGGTACTTCGCCACCGTCCGCCGCGCGATCTCGACGCCCTTGGCCTTCAGCGCATCGGCAATGGCGTCGTCGCTCAGCGGGCTGGTCTTGTCCTCGGCGTCGACCACCTCGCGCATCGCCGCCTTGATCGATTCCCACGACACGTCCTCGCCGCTCTCGTTCTGCGTGCCGCCCGTGAAGAACTGCCGCAACGGGAAGATGCCCCGTGGCGTCTGCAGGTACTTCCCCGCCACCGCGCGCGACACCGTCGCCACATGAACGCCGAGCTGGTCCGCCACCTGCGTCATCGGCAAGGGCCGAACGGCCTGAGGCCCCTGATCAAAGAAATCCCGCTGGGCCGCGACCACCACGTTGATCACCCGCTGGAGCGTCTGGCGGCGCTGCTGCAGCGCGTCGATCAGCCACTGCGCGTTCCCGAGGTTGGTGCGCACGAACTCGCGGTCGTTCTTCGGCACCGACTTGTCCGAGGCCATTCGCGCGTACTCGGCGTTGATGCGGAGGTTCGGCACGCGACCGTCCGAGAGGTACGAGATGTAGATGTCCTTGTCGTCGTCGTACTCCACGATCGCGTCGGGCACGATCGCCGCGGGGGTCTCGTTGATGAGTTGCCGCCCCGGGTGGATCGTCAGCCGGCGCATCGATTCAACGCTGTGCTTGATCTCCGCCGGCGTCAGGCCGGTCTTCTGGGCGATGCGCGGCACGCGGTTGTGGATCAGGTCATCCAGGTGCTGATCGATCAGCATCCGCACGCGCTCCCACTCGGCCAGACGGGCCTCGTCGGTCTCGGATTCGCCGATGGAATCGACCTGCAGCAGCAGGCACTCGCGCGTGTCGCGGGCCCCGATGCCCGCGGGCTCGACGTACACCTGCACCGCCAGCAGCGCCCGCTCCAGCGTCTCCATGCCCGGCTTGGGCGACCCGTCCGACGGTGCCGGCATCTGGTCCAGAATCTGCGCCAGCGGCGCGCGGATGTACCCGTCGTCGTCGATGTGCGAGATCAGGACCTTGCCGGGCTCGCGCAGTTCCTCATCGACGTCGGCGAACGACCACTGTTCCAGCAGTTGCTCGGTGAGGCTCTCGGCACGGGCCTCGGTGTTCGCCATCGCGTCCATCTTGGCGTCGCGGTCGCCCCCTGAACCGCTGCCACTCATCCCCCCGGAAGAGAGTTCTCGGGGATCAAGCCTCGAGCTGCTCAGGTACGTGTCGTTCTCGCGCGAGCTCGCCGACTCGTACTGATTGTCGAAGGCCTCGGGGTTCTCCTGTTCCAGCGTGTCGAGCCGCTCGAAGTCGTCCGGCCCGCCGTCTTCCTTGACTTCAAGCACCCGCTCGCCCTCGGAGGCCTCGCGGTCCGCCTCGGCCCGCTGCTGCTCCACCGCCTGCTCATCCGCCGTGCCCTCGAAGGTCTCGAGCGTGACGTTCGATTCCAGTTCCTGCTCGATGCGTTCCTCCAACTGGGGCAGGGCCATCTGCAGAATCTCCATCGACTGGATCATCCGCGGCGCCAGCTTCATGTGCTGGCCCAGTTTCATGTGTTGGGAGGTGTCAAAGCGCATCTGTCCGAATCATACGGCGAGCGTGCCCACCCTTCCCCGCCGACCGCGTCAGCGCCAGTTGGGGGCGGCAATAAGTGGTCACGCCGCGCGGCTTTGGACAGCCAAGGCGCAACGTTCAGAACTCAACGCTCAATTCTCAGTTCGGATTGGAAAGGTGGAGACCATGCGGCGGCGACCGGCTCCCGATACCCCGCACCCCGAACCCCACGAGCGTCACACCGCCCGCCGCCCCTCGATCGCATCGCCGA
>CAYZFW010000399.1:0-3373 GCA_964477615.1 uncultured Phycisphaeraceae bacterium
GGAGCCTGCCCCTTGTCAGTCACCAAGCGAATCCTCATCACCGGCGGGGCCGGGTTCCTCGGCTCGCACCTGTGCGAGCGGCTCGTCGCCGACGGGCACGATGTCATCTGTCTCGACAACCTCTTTACCAGCCAGAAGAGCAACGTCGAGCACCTGCTCGGGAAGAAGAACTTCGAGTTCATCCGGCACGACGTGACCGAGCCGATCTTTCTCGAGGTCGATGAGATCTACAACTTCGCATGCCCCGCCGCGCCGGGCCATTACCAGTACAACCCCATCAAGACGATGAAGACGTCGGTGATGGGCGCGATCAACATGCTGGGAATGGCTAAGCGCTGCCGGGCGAAGATCCTGCAGGCCTCCACCAGCGAGGTCTACGGCGACCCCGAGGTCCATCCTCAGCCCGAGAGCTACCGCGGCAGCGTGAACACGCTGGGGCCGCGGGCGTGCTACGACGAGGGCAAGCGGGCCGCCGAGACGCTGTTCATGGACTACCACCGCATGAACCGGGTGAACATCCGGATGGTGCGCATCTTCAACACCTACGGCCCGCGGATGCACCCCTACGACGGACGCGTGGTCTCGAACTTCATCCGCCAGGCGCTCAACGGCGACGCGATCACGCTCTACGGCGACGGCTCCCAGACCCGCTCGTTCTGCTACCGCGACGACCTGTGCGAGGCCATCATCCGCATGATGAACGGGCCGGACTCGTTCATCGGCCCGGTGAACATCGGCAACCCCGGGGAGTTCACCATCAAGCAGCTCGCCGAGCTGGTCGTCGAACTCACCGGCAGCAAGAGCCAACTGGTCTTCAAGCCGCTGCCCGCCGACGACCCGCTGCAGCGCCAGCCCGATATCACGCTGGCCCGAAAGCACCTGAACAACTGGGAACCCAAGGTGCCGCTGCGGGAAGGCCTGAAGAAGACGATCGAGTGGTTCCGATCGATCGACATGTCGACCTACCGAGCGCCGACGCCGAACTACTAGCGGAAGGCGGTGCCGCGCTCGGGCGGGTCGGAGCGAACGAGGCGAGAGGCTCCTCAAGCGATCCATACGCTGATCGAACTTTACGATATCATGACACCTTGTGCATGAGTCTTTCGGAATGTACCCGCTTGGTCGTGGAGGTGCATCTGCGTGGTGGATGTCCTCATTTGGCTGATCCGGCTCTTTCAGCGACCGATCCGACCGGGCCACGCGATCATGTTGGATCGTTCGCCTACGGGCGATGTTCGATTGGGTACCTACGGCTGCATGGTCATTCACACGGGTAAGAGGTATCTCCTCTCATGCGCGCACGTCTTCGAGCGGGGCAAGCTTGGTGACGGTGTGATCTGTGTGGACATCGTTGCAAGCGTTCGTGGGCGGCTGGTTGGCCATCTCAGCAGGCAGTCCAAAAGCACAGACTTTGCGTTGATGCAAGCCCACTGGCCAGCTCGGGTGGTTCCGGGATTCCCGCGTCGGGTCGGGTCGGTTGATCCCGCTCCGTTTCCGATCGACGCACTTTCATTTGTTCCCCGAAACGCGATCGATGGGCGGGTCCATGTTCAGGCGCTCGGTGCGGTTTCAAATCACACGGTCGGATTCGCAGCGACGGGCGTGTTCTCGACCCTGACATATTCGAAAACACCGACCAGGAAGGGCAAGGCCTCTGGACAGAGGCCGGTGTCGTACTCAATCAGCCCGCCCTACATCGAGGTGAAGCCTGATTTCGAACACACGTCGGACTTCTGCAAGGAAGGCGATTCCGGTGCCCTCTTGCTCACCGCGCCTCAAGGGGGGCGCCCCCAGCCCTTGGGCTTGTTGGTGGCGTTGAAGAAAGACGGGCTGGGGGACTTCGGGTTGGCCGTACCGATCCAGCGTGTTCTCGATGAGATTGGCGATGGTGCCCGCGTCTTCACGGGTGGTCGATAACCACCACGCAATGGCCGTATTCGGGGTTTGCTCGGGATTTTGGTTCTTTTCGCTTGGCAGCGTCGTATTCTTGGGCGATATTGAAAGAGGGCCTTTTCACCGCCATGATCGCCCCTACGATTCTGTCACTCCGTCTGTGGGCATCTGCGTTTCGGGGTAGATTGGCGTTCTCGATGCCCTCAAACCACTTCACGAGCATGTCCCAGTCCATTTCATTCCGCGAAGCCGAAGACATCATTCGCCGGCATGGCCCCGAGTTCGGTGGTCGCGGCGTGGTAGGGGTAGGCATTGCCGACCGAAACGACCGACTGCGATTCGTCGTTGCGGTGGAGGACGTGAAGACACAGGAACGGCTGGCTCGCCAGTATGTTGATCGCGACGTCGTGGGTTACCCGGTGCATGTCGAAGTCGGCAAGGTGCAATCGATCGGGGGGGTGTTTGCATCTGGTGGGACGGTCCGGGCAAAGCTCGATCTGGTGCAGGAGATCGTTGATCGGCCGGGGATCCTGCTGAGTATCGCGATTGCGACGGCGGTTGCCATGGTCTGGCTTTTTTTGCGCTGAGATTGGACGGGGCTCAATTTTCTCGCACCTGACATGGGGTTCGGCGCGATTGTTGCCATCGAATCGCTGATCCCACACTTCACAGCCGCAACCTGTCGAGCGTGGTCGGCGTTGCACTGTGCCAGGCATATGATCCGCTTCGCCCGTCTGCGGATGACCTAACTCGCCTGGTGAAAAAGTCGATTGACACAGTTCGGGCCCGGCACATTGAGGGGCCGCAGGCGGGCTTGTTGGCACCCTGTCGCCTATTCGCTCTGACCCGATAACGGAGTTTACAGCAATGCGTCTCACCATGGTCGGTACCGGATACGTTGGCCTCGTCACCGGCGTCTGCTTCAGCAACACCGGCAACGATGTCGTCTGCCTCGACGTCGATCAGCGCAAGATCGACACCCTCAAGTCCGGCGGCTGCCCCATCTACGAGCCCGGGCTCACCGAGCTGATGGAGAAGAACGTCAAGGCCGGGCGCCTGTCGTTCACCACCGACCCCGAGAAGGCGTACAAGGACGCCCAGATGATCTTCATCTGTGTCGGCACCCCCACCGGGGCCAACGGCGACACCGACATGAAGTATGTCTGGTCCGCCGCGGACGACATCGCGAAGGTCATCAAGGCTCTCGGGCCCAATCAGGAACCCAAGGTCGTCGTCGTCAAATCGACTGTCCCGGTCGGCACGTCGCTTGAGGTCCAGCGCCGCATCAAGGCCGTCGTCGGCGACATCCCCTTCGGCATCGCCAACAACCCTGAGTTCCTCAAGGAAGGCGCCGCCATCAACGACTTCAACAAGCCCGACCGCGTGGTCTGCGGCGTGGAAGACGAGCGCACCGGCGCTCTGATGCGCGAGCTGTACGACCCGTTTGTCCGCCAAGGGCACCCCATCTACATCATGGACA
>CAYZFW010000400.1:0-3370 GCA_964477615.1 uncultured Phycisphaeraceae bacterium
TTTGAGTACTACACCGACATGCTCGCCGCGGTGCGCGAGGCCGTGCCACGGGTCCACCTCAAGGCGTTCACCGCGGTGGAACTGGTGCACCTGGCCCGAATCGCCAAGGTGTACCGCAACGACGACCGGCGCTCCGGGCTGCGCTGGTTGCTGTCAAAGCTGAAGGAAGCAGGCCTGGGCTCGCTGCCGGGCGGCGGGGCGGAAGTCTTCGACGACCGCGTTCACGACGAGGCCTTCAAGGGCAAGATCCGCTCCGACGTGTGGCTCGATGTCCACCGCGTGGCCCACGAACTGGGCCTCAACAGCAACGCGACGATGCTCTACGGCCATGTCGAGAACCGGCGCGAGCGGCTGGTCCACATGGACATGCTGCGCCGCGTGCAAGACGAGAGCCTGGGGAGGCTGGGGTACCGCGGAAGTGGCCAAGTGGTCGAGTGGTCGAGTGGTCAAGTGGATACCGCCAGCATCGCACCGATCACGCTCACCCGCCCCGGTGTCTCTTTGCCGATGCCCGGCATGGGCGAAGCGCACAGCGGCTCACCCGCCGCGCACTCGACCACTCGACCACTCAACCACTCGACCACTTCTCCCTCCGGCGGCTACTTCCAAACGATCATCCCGCTGCCGTTCTTCCCCGATGAGAGCGAACTCGAGCACCTTCCCGGGCCCTCCGGCCTGGAGAACCTGCGCACGCTCGCGGTCTCGCGCCTGATGCTCGACAATTTCCCGCACGTCAAGTCGTTCTGGATCATGCAGACCCTCAGCATGGCCCAGATGATGCTCCAGTGCGGCGCCGACGACGTCGACGGCACCGTGGTGTGGTACGACATCACCAAGGTCGGCGGGAGCGACACGCACCAGGAACAGGGTGTGAACGACCTGTGCCGGGCGATCCGCGAGGCGGGCTTCAACCCGGTTGAGCGCGACACCCTGTACCGCCGCGTCGTCCGGACGGGCTCGGACCCGACGGCGTGGCGCGTGGACTGACAGTAACCGAAGCCGCGCCCTGGATGGCCTCGGGCACACGGCGCGTAGAATGGGACGAGATGTCTGCAGTGCCTTCATTCCCCGCCGGGTCAATACTGACAGGTCTTCGGCTCAGTGCCGACGGCTTTGTCGCACTCGGCGAGACACCTGAGCGCTACGAACTCATCGACGGAGTCGTCGTCATGTCGCCCAGCCCGACGCCACAGCACCAGAGCCTCGTGAGCCGGCTTTTCGCGTGGATTGACGACCACTTGGAGGCATCCGGTCATGGCCGCGCCTACCCCGACACCGATGTCCGGTTCGACAGCCAGCGGGTGTACCGGCCGGACGTGTGCGTGTTCGCGTCGGACCCGCGAGGCGAAGTCCGCACCCGTCTGGAGGGAGCGCCGGACCTCGTCATCGAAGTGCTCTCACCACATTCGAGACCGCTCGATCTGGTGACCAAGCGTCAGGATTACGAGAGGTTCGGCGTCCGGGAATACTGGGTCATCGACCCTGCGGATGCGTCGGTACGCTGCTGGGACCGCCGCGGCAACGTGCTCGTCGAACGAGCGGCCTCGGACCTCCGCGTCACCAGTGAGGTCGTCCGGGGCTTTTCGCTCGATCTGGCCGTGTTACGACGGGCCTGCGGCCTCTAGGCCTCGTTACTTTTCATCAGGCCGCAGCCGCTCCTGCATCCGGCTCCACTCTTTCCGGAGCGCCGACGACGACTTCCCCAGTCTGTCGCTGATCTGCACCCATTCCAGTCCCGCGCGGCGGAGCCGCACAAGTTCCTGCTCATCGGGCGTCAGCTCTCCCATCACAGCCTCCAGCGCCTCGGCCTCAATCGCCCCGACGCTCGCCGTCGCGCCGCGAGCGGGTACGAAGTCCACCGGCAACGCCGCCGACGCGTGCGCTCCACCGGGTGCGTCCGTGCCGCCGCGCTTCAGCGCCCGATCGTGCCGGGCCGCCTCGGCGAGTTTGGACCTCACCACGGTCTGCAGGTAGCCCACCAGCGCCGCCTCGCTCTCAAACTCCAACTTCCCATCGCGCAGGTCCATCACGAGCGATTTGGCCACGCTCTGGCAGATGTCCACCGACTCGCGGTTCCGGCGCAGCCCCGGACCGATCGAGGACCGGACGAAGATCGACAGCAGACGGAGCACCTCCTCAAACGCCCGCTCACGCTCGGCGGGCGAGATCGCGGCGGCACCGCCGGCTCCCTGACCTGCAATGTCTTTGCCGCAGGCGCGGGAGAGGAGCGCTCCGAGTTTGCCGGTTTCGCTCATGGTTGAACAAGCAGATGATATCGAAGGAAATCCGAAACGGAACGTCACACCACGCTTCCGATCGCACTTGTGAGAGGAGCGGCCTTCTGGCGGTAGGCTGTTTCCAATTCGACGCCCACCACCCCTCGCGCGATTCCCCCCCTCCCCGGCCCCGGCCCTTCCACCGACTCAGCCTTCGCTTCTCGGACGAACGCCACGATGCCCTCGTCTTCCAAACCCCAACCCTTGTCCGAACAGGTCCGCTCGGCCTGGGAGTTGCTCGCGCCGGGGGCGCCGCCGCCGAATCTTCAAACCCTGATCTCCACGGCGTCCGCGTCCCGCCCGCTGAGCGACGCCGAGATCGCCGACGGGTGCGTGGAAGACGCCGAGCAGCGTCTCGATCGCGGGCACCCCTGGACGCTCGAACACTATCTCGATTCACTGCACGAGTACGCCGGGCGCGGCGAAGTGGCGCGGGCGCTCCTCATGCTGGAATGCTCGACACGTTCGAGCGAGGCATCCGAAGCGGTGGCCGCCGACCTTCGCAGAAGGTTCCCACACCTGGGAGCAGAGGTGGACGAAGTTTGCGCAATGGTCGCGCTGATGCGCTCGGTCACACCCGCCGACACGGGCCCGGTGATCGAGGCGGGCACGCTCCTCGATGAGTACCGCCTGGAAGAATGGCTCGGCGCAGGCTCGTTCGGCGAGGTGTGGCGTGCCTGGGACCGCACGCTCGAACGCTACGTCGCGCTGAAACTGATCCCGACGCGTGGGGCCGAGGGTGCCACCCTCGCCGCGGTCATCCGTGAGGCCAAGAGCGCCGCCAGCATCGACCACGAGAACGTGGTGCGCGTCCACGACGCGGGCCGCTTCGACACCGCGAACCTGTGCTACATCGACACGCAGATCGCCGCCGATCCTGCCCCCACCGCCGATGACCCCAAGCGCGTTGCCGTGGCGCGCTCGCTCGCGGCGCTCGTCGGTGAGCCAGGGGCCGAACACCGCGCCGGGCTGCCGGCGAAGGACGCCGCACGCCTCATGGCCGCCGTGTGCCGGGGCGTGGCGGCGGCACACGCGCGGGGCATCGTGCACCGCGACCTCAAGCCCTCGAACATCATGGTCACCCCCTCGGGCAG
>CAYZFW010000401.1:0-3362 GCA_964477615.1 uncultured Phycisphaeraceae bacterium
GAATCTCCGAGCACGGCCCGCACGGCCCCGTGTCCCCCATCTCCCAGAAGTTGTCTTTCATATTGCCGGGGATGATGTGCCCGGCGGGCAAATGCCGACGCCAAAGGTCGAACGCCTCGCGGTCGGGCTCGAGGCCTTGATCCTTCTTCCCCTCGAAGTACGTCGCGTACAGCCGGTTGGGGTCAATGCCCCACACCTGCGTGAGCAGTTCCCAGCCCCACTGGATGCTCTCCGCTTTGAAATAGTCCCCGAACGACCAGTTGCCGAGCATCTCGAAGAACGTGTGGTGGTACCCGTCCTTGCCGACGTCATCCAGATCGTTGTGCTTGCCGCCGGCGCGGATGCACTTCTGCGAGTTCACCGCCCGCTTCAGCCCTTCCAATGGCGACCCCGGCCGCACGTTCCCCAGGAACAGCGGCTTGAACTGGTTCATCCCCGCGTTGGCAAACAGCAACGTCGGGTCGTCATGCGGCACCACCGGCGACGACGGAACAAACCGGTGCGCCGCTCGCTCCACGAAGAAATCAATGAAGTCCTGGCGAACCTGCGCGGCGGTCTTGTGCGTCTTGCTGGGCGTGGGCATGGGTGTGCGGTCGCGGAGAAAGTGGTGGTCGTTGGCGAGAACCCGGCGCGGCGCAGCCGGCCGCCCGAGGTGGCTCGGGAGAGCCAAGAGTGTAGGGGCGAGAAGTGTCTCAGACCGCCGCTGGAGGTGCCCCGACCTCAACACAACTCCCCGGGTTTCGCCGCGAAAGCCACCCCATCAGAACGCCCAGCGCAGCGCATCCCTGGTGAACCAGCGGCACCGGGTGAAGGTCGATCCCCGCGTACGAGGCCGGAGCCATCGACCCGCCCAGGGTCGCCGCCGACAGCACCGAGCGCCACGGCACAACGCACTCCACCGCGAGCACCCCACCGAGCACCGCGCACGCGACCACACGCAGGATCAACCGCTCAGGCACCGACGCCGCAGCAGCCGACGCGAGCGCCCACACCCCGGCGCTGATCCCCATCAGCGGGCCGTGCTGCGGGTAGAACGCCGAATGAAGGAGAAACGCCGCGACAACCCCCGAAGCACACCACAGCAGCACGCGCGAGCTTCCCACCCTGATCTCAGCCCAGGAGCCCACCAGCAGGAGCGCCCCAACATCGTGAGTCAGGTGCCTCGCATCCGCGTGGACGCCCCACGACACCAGCGGGCTGGTCCAACCCGGCCGGTCCATCGCAAGCACGGTCAGAGCACAGCAGGCGCCGCACAGAGCCAGCGTCGCCGAGCAAGCCACAGCCCACGCCGGTTGCGATGCGCACTCGGACGGCGACTTCCTCACCCCGTCCTCCGGCGCGACCTTCCCACATGCGGCAACACCGCAAGCCCCAGAAGCACCGTCGGGATCGACGCCGAACCGCCGCCGCCCGAGCCCCCGCCAGAGCCGCCCCCGCCACCCGACGAGAGAGCAAGCCGCGCGGGCGCCGTCGCTGTCTCGGCGACAAACGAGTAGGAGTTCCCACGCTGGTCCGTGAACGTCGACCCGGACAGACTGATCCCCTGCGGCAGAGCGCCCGTCTCCATCACCGACGCCACGCCCGAAGCCGCGGTGATCCACGAACTCGACGCGGCTTCATTCGAGCGGTTCAGCACGTAGCGCGACTGCAGCGCGGTGTTGATCCCCGCGATCGCCGCTTCATCGGCGGACTTCTGCGCCCGGGCGCGGTAGTCGATGTACCGAGGGATCGCGATCCCGGAGAGCACCGCGAGTACCACAATCACCGCCACCAGCTCAATCAGCGTGAACGCGGAGCGGAGCCCCGCCGGTCGAGCAGAGATGGATCGCGGCCAGCGCATACCGCTCCTATCGGACTTGTGCGCCCCGCGATGCACCCAATCCTCGCCACAGGCACGGGATAACCCAAGCGGACCACGATCACACGCACTGCACCACCGGTCACAGTCGCTCAGATTTCACCGCACCAGCAAACTCTCCCCCTCCATCGCCGCGGGCTTGCCCAGCCCCATCATGTCCAGCATCGTCGGCACCACGTCCGCCAGCCGCCCTTCGCCTTCCTTCTTGAGCCGCCGCCCCTTGAACCTCTCCCCCACCACGATCAGCGGAACGTCGTACACCGTGTGCGCCGTGTGCGCCGAGCCGGTGGCCGGGTCGAACATCTGCTCGGCGTTCCCGTGGTCCGCCGTCACCACCAACGACCCGCCCCGCTTCAGCGTCGCCTCCACAAGAGCCCCCACACACCGATCGACACACTCGCACGCCTTGACCGCCGCGGGCAGGCTGCCGGTGTGCCCCACCATGTCGGGGCAGGCGAAGTTCACCACGATGAACGGCTCACAGTCCGGGGCCGCCAACCGCCGCAGCACGGCGTCCCGGATCCCCTCGCTGCTCATTTCCGGCTGCATGTCGTACGTCGCCACCTTCGGGCTGGGGATGATCTCACGCGTTTCACCCGGGAACGGGTCGTCGCGGTAGTCATTAAAGAAGAACGTCACGTGCGGGAACTTCTCCGTCTCGGCACACCGGAACTGCCGCAGCCCGCACTTCGAGATGAACTCCCCGGCGATATCAACCATCTTCGGCGGCTTGGGGAACGCCACCCGCACATACGGCACCAGCGCCTCCGAATACGCCGACATGCACACGAAATCGAGCCGCATCTTCGCGCCGCGATCAAACCCGCACACCCCGGAATCCGGCGACGGCTTCACCTTCGCCCACTGGTCGTCGGGCAGCACGAACGCCGAGACGATCTCGCGCGGGCGGTCGCCGCGGTAGTTCACGAACACCACCGTGTCACCGTCCTTGATGCGTGTCCGCGCGATCTCGCCTTCGCCCGATCCGATCATCGTCGGCGGCGTGAACTCGTCCCCCTTCATCGTCTCGCCCGCCGCGTGGTCGTAGCCGAACTGCACCGCCGCGGCCGCGGACGTCTCGGTGCGCACACCGTGCGCCGCCACGTCACGCCCCGTCATCGCCGCAAAGGCCCGGTGCACCCGCTCCCAGCGGAAATCACGGTCCAACGCCCAATACCGCCCGATCACGCTCGCCACCACGCCCACTCCCTGCCGTGCGCATTCCGCCTCCACCTGCTTCACAAAGCCAAGCCCCGTGAACGGCCCCGTGTCGCGCCCATCGGTGAACAGGTGCAGCGCCACCCGATCTCGCGGCACGCCGAGCTTCTTGCACACCCCCATCACCGCGAACAGGTGCTCCAGCAGCCCGTGGACCCCGGCATCAGAACAGATGCACAGCAGGTGGACAACCCCCCCACCCTGCACCGCCCCCGACATCGCCGGCACCAGCGCCTCGTTCGAGGCGATCCGACCGTCCCGGCACGCCCGCGTGATCCGCACGCTC
>CAYZFW010000402.1:0-3352 GCA_964477615.1 uncultured Phycisphaeraceae bacterium
GCCGGCGCTGGTGTTCGACTTCAAGAAGCCGGGGAACATCACTAAAGCGATCGCGGGGCAGAGCGTGGGGACGCTGATCACGACGTGAGGGCGTCAGAAAAGCTCAAAGCAGCAAAGCTCAAAGCAGCAAATTCGGAGGGGGACGCGCCGCCGTTTGTGAAGCAGCGTGGCAAGAACGCTGACGAGCTCGGAGTTGGGCCAATCGCTCCTCTCATCGTTCGAACTCCACATCTGAAAGGCCCGGTAGGGCCGTAAGTCCGTTGCCGTGGGCGTCAGCCCACGGTGAGGGCTAGGCCTGATCGAAGGCCCGGAGGGCCGGCACTCGGTTGATGGTGGCGGATTCCGTGTCGGCCCTCCGGGCCTCTCTTTGAAAGTGACGACATTTCCGTGGGCTGACGCCCACGGCAAACCACTCTTCGGCCCTGCCGGGCCTGCGGGCACGGGCATCTCGCTCGGAAGCGAGAAGCCCGTGGCACGGCACATGAAAAACGCCCGACTGGTGGTCGGGCGCTCATGTGTGATTCGACGATCTATGGGCAGACTCACTTCGCCAGATCGGCCATCTTCTTCACCGCATCGTTGAACGCCGCGCCCTCGTCGCCCTTGCTGGCGGCGTCGGAGGCGTCGTAGAGGTCGTCGGGGATCTTGTCGCCGCGGGCGTCGAAGGTGGAGGCCGCGAGCGCGAACACGCCCGCCGCGATCATCTTGCGTTCCAGGGTGGTCTTGGCGCCTCCCGCGAGGGCCGCGAGGTCCTTGGCAGCCGCGGCGGCCTTGTCGCCCGTGTAGGCGGCCTTGTTCAGCCCCTCGGCGGTGTCGCTGCCGAAGTGCTTCTTGGCGATCTCGACACCCTTGGCGTAGATCGCGGAGAGGTCGGCGAGCCCGCCGTGCTTTGCCGCCTCGAGGGCCGCGGCCTGCCCGACGGCCCAGAGCTTCGCGTCGGCCATGGTCTTGGGCTCTTCTTCCCAGTGGGTCTTGTAGCCCTTGGAAGTGTCCCACGCGTAGTAGTTGTACGACGACATCTCAAACGAGAGCGCGGGGTGCCCGGCGTCAACGAGCTTCTTGTCGATGCTCAGGTGGCAGTTGATGCACATAGCGGCCCGCACCGCGTAATTCGTGGTGTCGAACAGCCCGAACTCGTTCATCAACTGGTCCGCGCTCTTGCTCTTGCGCTGCTCCGCCGTCCAGCCCGCGGCCTGGTGCGGGGTGAGGTACTTCTCCCCGGGCCCGTGGCACGACTCGCAGGAGTTGCCCTCTTCGACGGTCCACTTCTCGCCGCGCTGGGCGGCGGGGGGATGCACCGAGTGGCAGTTCAGGCAGTCGTCGCTCTTGGTGGCGTCGGCGATGCCGAGTTTGGCGGCGATGGCCTTCGACGTGTCGTCGGAGAGCACCTCGAAGGACTTGCTGTGGGGGTCTTCCTTCTCCCAGATGTCGAACTGGTCGCCCTCTTTGTTCGAGCCGCCCTTCTTCTTGCCCTCGGAGTGGCACGAGACGCACGAGGCGTTGCCGAGGAACTTCAGCGTGCCGGGCATCCAGGTGCCGACCTTGTGCCCGCCCCCGCCCCCGGAAGCGCCGCCCTCGGCATCCGAGATGGACGCAACGCCCAGTACGCCGAGGCCAGCGCCGGCAAGCAGGACAAGAGCCTTGATGGTGGTGCGGCCGGCGGAGCGGACGTGGTTCGGTCGGTGGTTCATGGTGTGCGTCTCAGGGTGGGTGCGCGAAGCGTGCATAGTGGAACCCCGCGAAGGGCGAGCGTCAACATCGGCGCGGCGGGGCGTGGGACACGATGAGAGAGGCAACGGGGTTGTCCACAGGCGCAGTTGATTCCAAGTCTCAGTCACACTCGCTCGCTCGCGTTGGCATGGTCCCCGTGCGTGGGTACATTGCGTACCGCTGAGCGGGTGTGGGGTGTCATCGTTTGCGATGATCCGCACCGACTGCGGCCCCGACCCCCCGGCCCCCCGGCCCCACGCCGCCCAAAGGCTGGGCGAGCGCACGAAGGACTCCCTTATGGGCAGAGACAACCCAGTCGCGGTGTTCGAGGGCGACGCGATGGGCGTCGAGGAACTCAAGAAGATTGACATCTTCGCGGATGTCAAGGAAGACCGCATCAAGCAGTTCCCCGGCACCGTCCGACGCCGCGAGTTTGAGCCGGGCGAGGTGATCTGCCTGCAGGGCGAGGGCGGGACCACGGCGTTCTACATCCTCGAGGGCGAGGCGAAGATCTTCATCAAGCGGGCGAAGGACACCGGGAAACGCCGCGGCGGGGGGTTCATGGCGTTTGTCGGCTCGCTCTTCGGTCAGAAGCGTGCCAGCGCCACACCGACGCACCCGGGGAACAAGGTCGTCACCATCGACGCGAGCGTTGATCTTGAGTACGGCAGCCTCGCGGCGACGATCGGGCCGGGGAACATCTTCGGCGAGATGTCGTGCCTCAATCTCGCGCCGCGCTCGGCCACCGTGGTGGCCCAGGGCCGCTGCGTGATGCTGGAAATCCTGCGGAACATGTACGGGGAACTCGAGAAGGGCAAGATCTTCAAGGAGCGGCAGGACAAGCTCTACAAGGACCGCGCCCTGAGCAACCACCTCCGCACCAGCCCGCTGCTGGAGGGAGTGCCGGAAGAGACGATCGCAAAGCTGAAGGACGTCTCGGAACTGGTGAGTTTCGACCCCGGCAAGCCGGTCTTCGCCGAGGGGGACAAGCCCGACGGCATGTACCTCGTGCGGCGCGGGCAGGTGCGCATCAGCAAGAAGTTCCCCGGCGGTGAGCGCGGCCTCGCGTACCTGACGAAGGGCGATGTCTTCGGCGAGATCGGCATGGTCCGCGGCACGCCCCGCACCGCCACCGCCACCGCCGCCGACCACCCGGTCATCGAAGGCGCGGGGCGCACCCGGCGCTCAGCCAAGGTCGAACTGGTCAAGATCAAGACCGAGGACTTCGAGCGCGTGCTGGCGGGGTTCCCCGAAGTCAAGGCGCGGCTGATCAAACTCGCCGGGGAACGCGAGACCGAGCAGGTTGAGAGCAAGATCAGGATTTCCCCGACGGTCTACTCGCAGGAGATCGAGAACCTGGGCCTGCTTCAGGGCCAGAACCTCATGCTGATCGACCTCGAGAAGTGCACCCGCTGCGACCAGTGCGCCAAGGCGTGCAGCGAGGCCCACGACGACGGGCTGTCGCGCCTGATCCGCGAGGGGCCGCGGTTCGACAAGTACCTCGTGCCCTCCTCGTGCCGCATGTGCATGGACCCGGTGTGCATGATCGGCTGTCCCGTGGCCAGCATCCGCAAGGCCAAGGACCTCAACATCGTGATCGAGGACTGGTGCATCGCCTGCGGCGTGTGCGCCAAGCAGTGCC
>CAYZFW010000403.1:0-3348 GCA_964477615.1 uncultured Phycisphaeraceae bacterium
TCCGCCTCCGCCTGAACTCGCCCGCGATCGATCTCGGCTCCGTCTCCGCGCTCCCGCTCGACACGAACGACCTCGACCGCGACCTCAACACTTCCGAAACCCTCCCCCTCGACCTCGACTTCCTCCCCCGCAACCTCGACATGGACTTCGACGCCACGCCAGAGCCCGACGCCGGCGCGTACGAGTCCTTCTCTTCCGCCGTCATCAATATCACGGCCAACACCACCCACGCCACCATCGCCGAGGCGATCACCGCCTCCGCTGCGGGCCAGACCATCCTCGCCCCCGCGTCGCAGTTCACCGCCGAGCCCTTCATCGATTTCGCGGGCAAGCCCGTCACACTCGGCTTCACCGCCGCCGCCACGCAGCCCACCGGCGGCCGCTACACCCTCACCGACGGCGCCATCCTCGGCCGGCCCACCAACTCCTTCGGCCCCAGCCTCACCCTGAGCGGCGAACTCCGCGTCCCCGCCAACGCCTCCGCCTTCGTCAACGCCTCCAACCTCACCAACAACTCCGCAATCAACATCTTCGACAACGCCAGCCTCGCCGCGGGCGTCCCCGGCTCGGTCTCCGGCGCGGGCAACCTGCGCCTCTACAGCGGCGCCACCTTCTCCACTGCAGGTGCCCTGTCCGCCACCGGCTCGGTCAACGCGCTCCCCGGCTCCACCCTCACCACCACCGGAGCCCTCTCGCTGGGCTCCAGCAGCGCCTCGGTCTTCCAGTCCGCCACCGTCGTCTCCGGCGGCACCCTCAGCGTCCCCGGCGTCACCAACTGGACCGGCTCCTCCTTCACCGCCCCCACACTCAGCATCGCCAATACCGGCCGCTTCACAGGCTCCGGCAACGTCTACGCCACCACCCTCAACTCCGGCCGCATCTACACCGTCGGCAACACCATCTTCGTCGGCAACCTCACCAACAACACCGGCGGCATCATCACCGTCCAACTCGGCACCGCCACCCTCATCGGCAGCCTTACCAACAACGGCACCATCAACGGCGTCCTCTCCAACCCGCCGCTGCCCCCGCCCGACGCCGACGACGCCACTATCGCCTTCTACCGCTCCCTCGCCACCACCGAACGCACCGCCCCAGGCGACGGCCTCTTCATCCGAGGCGACTACACCGCCGGCCCCGCCGCGTCGCTCTCACTCCCCGACGCCGTGTGGCGTCTCACCGTCGCCGGCAACTACGACGCCGCCATCAACAACAACACCCTCTACGACATGCGCCAGGCCGAGCTCGTCATGGCCAAGCCCGAAGCCACCCCGAGCGCCACCCTCGAAGCCATGAGCCTCGACCGCGGCAACGTCGCCGCCGGCCTCGACCGCACGCTCTCAGCCTCGTTCCCCATCGGCACCCTCCGCATCGCCGCTGGCACCACCATCGCCACAACCGACACCCACGACAACGCACAAAACGGGCAAGCCACCTGCGAGGCCGTCTACGCCGACAGACTCATCATCGAGTCCGGCGCGGTCCTGAGCGCTCCATCGTGCCGCGTCTACTACCGAACCCTCACCAACCTCGGCGGCGCCATCGCCAATCCGTCAAACGTCATCCGCATCCCGCCCCCGTGCGGCGGCGCCGACTTCAACAACGACGGCGTTGTCAACACCCCCGACCTCACCTTCTTCCTCGGACGCTTCGGCCAGCCCGCCACACCCGGCTCACTCGCCGAACGCGCCGACTTCAACAGCGACGGCGTCGTCAACACCTCAGACCTCACCTTCTTCCTCGGCCGCTTCGGAAGCGTCTGCCCCCAATAAACAGGGACGCACCGCCGAGCCACCGACAACCCCTCCCGCCCACGTGCCACTGACTTCCCGTCCCCGGGAAGTCAGTGCTCTGCACGACCGGCGCCCCAAGACCCAAGACCCCCTACACCCGGTCCCGCGCCGTCACCGCCCGCATCACCTTCAGCGCCTTGCTCCCCTTCACCTGCCCGACGGTCGCGAGCAGTTTCTTCTCCCCCTCCACGCACAGCACCACCGGGTCCTTCGCCGGCTTTTCGGTCGCGATCAGATCGCCCACTTCTAGGTTCATCAGGTCGCGCAGCGTGATGGTCGTCTCGGCCAGCAGCCCCGTGACCCCAAGCGCCGCCCGGCTCAACTGCCCCTCGATCTGCTCCGCCGTCTGCTTGGTCCCCGACTGCTTCCCCGTGTTGAACCACGTCTGGCTCGAAAGGTCGTCCATCAGCGGCTCGATCACCGCGTACGGGAAGCAGATGTTCATCGTCCCCGCCCGGTTCGACATCTTGAGCTCGAACCCCACCACAACCACAACCTCATTGGGCGCCACGATCAGCACGAGCTGCGGGTTGCTCTCGGAGTCCGTCAGGGTGAAGTTCAGGTCCTTCACGCTCTTCCACGCCTCGCGCAGCGCTTCGATCGCACGCTGGATCACCTTGGTCATCAGCCGCGTCTCGATCACCGTCAGAGGCCGCTGCGGGATGAACAGCTCCGAGTTCGTGCCCCCCAGCAGCCGGTCGATGATCGGGTAGATGATCAGAGGGCTGATCTCCAGACACACCCGACCCTCCAGCGGCTCCGCCGTCAGCAGGTTGAAGCTCGTCGGGTTCGGCAGGCCCTGCACAAACTCCGAGTACGTCATCTGCTCGCACGTCGAGACCTTCACCTCGACGATCGTCCGCATGAACCCCGACAGCGACGCCCCGAAGTTCCGCGCAAAGCCCTCGTGCATCGTCTGCAAAGACCGCATCTGGTCCTTGCTCACACGCTCCGGCCTCTTGAAGTCGTACGGCCGGACCTCTACCCCATCAAACGATTTCCGCGTCCGGCTGAAGATCTTCAGCGCCTGCGCCGACTCCTGCACCTCCCCCGTGTCCACGGCGGCCAGCAGCGCATCAACCTCGGATTGGTCAAGAACATCAACCATCGCGGGAGCACACCGATCACCACACGCGGCGCGAGCCCAAAGCCCAAGCCGCCACCGATTCAACCACGGCGCGCAACCAGAGCGCCGCCGTACTAACGTCCCCGCTGTTATCGGTGATCCCCCGTCACAACCTGCAACCGCAATCGAGACCGGTGGGGCAGGCTTCCAGCCTGCCTCCATCCGCCCACACGCCCCGACTCAAACCCCGCGGGTCAAACGGCACGCGCGGACACCCGGCCCCTGAAAGGGGCCAACCATGGTTGCCAGACGCGAAGCGTCTGGCTCACCCCCCCAAGTCCCTCTCGCCCATGAAATGGGCGAACGATCCCCCGCTCCCCAGGTCACTCCCCAGGAACCACAAACCCGCACCCTTCTCCCCGGTACCCCCCATAGCCCCCCCCCCCCCCCCCCCCCCCCCCCCCACACCCCCCCCCCCCCCCCCCCCCC
>CAYZFW010000404.1:0-3334 GCA_964477615.1 uncultured Phycisphaeraceae bacterium
CACGCCGAACAATCCGCGCAGCCACACCCGCAGCACAACGCCGAGCAGAACGGCGAGCAGCACGGTGAGCAGGGCACCGGCGGCCGTCGCCGGCGCCGGCGTCGCCGCGGCCGGGGCGGGCGCGGCCCCGACGGACAGGGCCAGCCCAACCAGACGCAGGGTAACAACGGTGAAACCCAGGTCTTCGACGGCGAGGCCCCGCAGGGCGACTCAAACGGCGCCCGCGGCGACTCGTGGGACGAACCCGCGCCGCAGCCGCGCCAGCAGACCCAGCCTCAGCCGCAGCGTCAGCAGCCCAAGCCCGCTCCGCGTCCGCAGGTGAAGATGGTTCAGCGCAAGCGCGTGAAGCTCGATGAGTTCTTCCGCCCGGTCGTCGATGCCAACGGCGAGCCGGTGTATGAGGATGTTTGGGAGCCCGCGCCCATCGACGACGCCGCCGAGGCGCTCGCCCCCAGCGATCTGCCCTCGGCTGGCGCTCCCGGCAAGAGCGAGGACGACGCGGGTGGTGACACCGCGGCCGCCGACGCCACCGAGACCGACGGCGGCGACGCGGACGACGCCGACGAGGATTCTTCGGGTGCGGCAACGGACTCGCCGCAGACCGCGGGCGAAAGCGGAACGAAGAAGAAGCGCCGCCGCCGCGGGCGTCGGAACAAGGGCGGGGCCGCCGGTGCTTCCGGGGGTTCCGCGGGCGAGGCACCGCCCCGCGGCGAAGCCGGCCGCCAGGCTCCGACCGAAGCGCCCCAGCGCGAACGCCGCGACGACCAATCCTCGCGCGACGAACGCGGCTCACGTGGCGACCGCAACTCCCGCGGCGGACGCGGGCGCGACAGCGACCGCCCGCGCGAGCCGCAGTCCTCGCAGCGCCGCGCCGTCGAAGTGAAGCCCGCCCCGCTGCCGCCGCCTTCGGCAACAGCCCCGGCCCCCAGCATCGGAGGCAAGCCCTTCCGCCCGCTCTACGGCGCCGGCAGGGCCAAGATCTCCGCCGCCAAGGCCGCCTCGGCGGCCAAGTCGAGCCGGGACTGAGAGAAGAAGGCACTGGGCACTAGGCACTGGGCACTGGGCACTGGGCACTGGGCACTGGTTCGGATTTGAGAATCTCGGCCGTGCTGCGGAACGCTTGTCCCGAAGCCCAAGCCCCAAGACTCAAGACTCAAGACTCAAGGCCCAAGACCCAAGACCCAAGACCCAAGACCCAAGACCCAAGACCCAAGACCCAAGACCCCACCCCCTGCCCACCACCCGCGTCATCCTCCTCGGCTCCACCGGCTCGATCGGCACACAGACCATCGATGTCGTGCGCCATCTCAACGCGCTCGCCGACCGCGGCGAGTCCGACCACCGCTACACCATCGCCGCGCTCGCGACGGGCCGGAACATGGACGCCATGCTCGCACAGGCCCGCGAGCTGGGCGTGCGCGAGCTCGCGCTCGCGTCCCCTTCGGCCGGCACCGAATCGCCCGCGGGCTTCAACCTCCGCACCGGCCCCGCCGCCGCCGAGCGACTCGTTGAGGAGGTTCAGGCCGACATCGTGGTGGGCGCGATGGTCGGCTCGGCGGGCATCCCCGCGACGCTCGCCGCCGTGCGCCTCGGGCGACACGTCGCGCTGGCGAACAAGGAAACACTTGTCGCCGCCGGTGCCATCATCACCGCAGCGTGCCGCGCCTCGGGCGCTCGCCTGCTTCCCGTCGATTCCGAGCACTCCGGCGTGTGGCAATGCCTCGCCGCTCGTGCCGCCGGGCACGCCGCCCCGCCGTTTGATCTCTCGCCGGAGGTGCGCCGCGTCATTCTCACCGCCTCGGGCGGCTCGCTGCGGAACCGCTCACTCCGCGACACCTACCACGCCTCCCTCGAAGACGCACTGGCCCACCCCACGTGGAGCATGGGCGCCAAGGTCACGATCGATTCCGCCTCGCTCACCAACAAGGCCCTGGAAGTCATCGAAGCGCACTGGCTGTTCGGCCTCGAGGCCGCCCGCATCGGGGTGCTCGTCCACCCCCAGTCCATCGTCCACTCGCTGGTCGAGTTCGCTGATTCCAGCGTCATCGCCCAGCTCGGTGCGCCCGACATGCGGACACCCATCCAGTACGCCCTGACCTTCCCGCGCCGGCCGCTGGGCTGCTCGCGGGCGCTGGATTTCGCCTCGCTCTCCCGCCTGGAATTCTCGAGCCCCGACACCGAGCGCTTCCCGGCGCTCAGCCTGGGCTTCCGCGTCGTCGAGGAGGGCGGCACCAGCGGCGCGGTCTTCAACGCCGCCAACGAGCGCGCCGTCGAGGCCTTCATCGAACGCAAGATCCCCTTCGGCAAGATCGCCGAACTCAGCAAAGCCGCGATGGACACGCTGGGCGTCTCGTCGCTCCGCGATCTGGACGACCTCGCCCAAGCCGACACCGAGGCCCGAAACTACGTCTCCAGCGCGATTGCATGACCGTGTACCGCGCCGGTCCTCGGCGGGCAAACAACAACCAGCACACATCTCTCCCTCCCGGATTTTCGCTTTTCACTTTTCGCTTTCCAACCCAACAACCTCTTCCAACCCACAAGACTCAAGACCCAAGACCCCCCCATGCCCCTTAAGTACCGAAGCCGTCTCCTTTCCCACCTCGGGCACGACACCTACACCCCCGCTCCCCCCGAGCAGGTCGCGCGCGATCTCCGCGTCCCCACCGAGGACTTCCCTGATTTCATGCAGGCCGTCCGCGATCTCTCCGCCGCCGGCGACATCGTCTACGCCAAGGACCACACGCTCACCCTCCCCAAGATGGGCGACGAGCTCGTTGGCACCCTCCGCAAGAACCAGAAGGGCTTCGGCTTCATCAAGCCGCTCAAGCCCACCGCCCACGGCGATCTCTTCGTCCCACCCGAAGCGATGCTCGACGCCCTCACGGGCGACACCGTCCGCGCCAAGGTCGTGCAGTCGCGCCGCGGCGACGACGGACGATCCCCCTACACCGGCGTCATTATCGAAGTCATCGAGCGACGCCGCACCGCCTTCACCGGCGAACTCCGCAAACAGGGCAGCCTCTGGGTCGTCCACCCCGACGGCAACGTCCTCACCCAGCCCGTCGTCATCCGCGACGCCACCAGCAAGAACGCACGCGAGGGCGACAAGGTCGCCTTCGAACTCACCAGCCACCCCAGCGGCCACACCCTCGGCGAGGGCGTCATCACCAAAGTCCTCGGCGAGGCCGGGAACCCAACCGTCGAAACCGCCGGCGTCATCGAGGCCTACAGCCTCCCAGGCGAGTTCCCCGAGTCGTGCATCCAGCAGGCCCGCGAGGCCTCGGTCCGCTTCGACGCCGAGATCAAGGCCGCGGGGGAGCCGGCGTGGGGT
>CAYZFW010000405.1:0-3322 GCA_964477615.1 uncultured Phycisphaeraceae bacterium
AGAAGGCGATGACGCCGTTGCCCTTTGCGTCGATCCTCGATGAGATGTGGTCGATGGTGCCGATGCCGCCCGGGGCTGGGTCGCCTGTACGAACAATGGTCGAAACGGGGCCGCCCGAAGCGCGGAAGATGCCGGACTCGTAGCCCGACTGGGTATTGTCGGTGCTGGCCCAGAATGTGACCTGGCCGGCGTCGTTGAGGTGAGCGGCCTCGAACTCGGTGTAGGTGCCGTCGTTGTCGGGAAGGGGCGAGCCTTCGCGGACGACGAAGCCAACAGGTCCGCCGGAACTGATGACGATGCCGGAGTTGTCGTCATCGCCGGCGCTGGTTCCCATGAAGTACGACTGGCCGGCGGTGAGGCCCGAGGCGTTGACCGAGCCGAAGTAGGGGGCCTCCATGAACCCGTTGCCGTCGGGCAGAGGGTTGCTCTTGCGGCTGAGCTCGATGATCGAGGGCGGGCTCGCGGGTGAGGCTCGGAAGTGGGCGTAGGCGTCGCGGTCGCCGAGGGTCGTGCCGGTGAGGTAAACGTGGAAGGAGACGTGCCCGCCGTCGCCGATGCTGGCCTGGAGGGAGAACGAGTTCATGACGCCGTTGGCGGTGGAGGTGCCGGTGACGGCGATGACTTCGACGCCCGCGGGGTTGGCGAAGGCGCTGGCGGCGGCCCCGGAGAGGGCGGCGAGGAGGGCGGCGCGGGCGAGGTGCTTGGGGGTGTTGGTGGGCGGGGTGAGGTTCATTGGTGAGGCTCCGTGGTTCGGGAAGTGTGGGGGATCGGTCGTGGGTGTTTCTGGTGGGCTACGTCAAGAAGTGCCCGCACGGGCCTCGTGTGACCGGCGATGAAACGAAAAACCCCGGTCTCTGGACCGGGGTGTTGGCGTGGACTTGGGATGTCGGGTGGTGGCCCCGAGCTCGCGCTTGGGGCGGGGATGGATCGGAGTGGGGTCGGCAGGCTGGAAGCCTGCCCCACCGCGTTACGGGCAGGGGACGCCGAACTTGCCCAGGAACTGGGTGAGGTCGAGGGTGTTCACCGCGCCGTCGCCGTTGAGATCGGAGATGAGGCCGTTCCCGGCGGTGCCGAAGTCGCCGAGGAAGATCACCAGGTCGGCGGTGTTGCGCTGTCCGTCACCGTTCAGATCGCCGGGGCAGGCGGGAATGAACGCCGAGGTGGCGAGGTACTTCGAGAGGCTGTCGCAATCGAACGGGGTGGTGTTCGCGGTGACCTTCGGGCGCACGCCGAGGATGATCTGCTGGCCGGCGGCCACCGGTGTCTGTGCGACGGCGTCGGAGCAGGCGGCGGCGTCGGCGATCACGAGCACGCCGCTGGGGCAGCCGGGGCTGAGGAGGAACGCCTGGCAGTCCGCCTGTGCTCTGACGGTCCACTTCAATGTGCCGCTCGCGGGCGCGACGACGGCGTAGGCGTCGAAATCGAGGGTGTAACTCAGACCCTGGGGGCGGAGGAACATCGAGCCGCAGTGGGTGGTGCCGATGACGGAAGGCTCGTAGGCGGGCGGATCGGTCGCGCAGCCGCCGTTGGTGTTCTCGCCGCAGGCTTCGAGTTCCGCGACGGCGCCGGGGGGGCAGGCGGCGCAGTCGGGCGGGCACTCGAGCATGAGCCGGAACTCACCGATGTCGCCGGGGTTGAACGCTGAGACGCGGACGTAGTACTGGGTGAGGGTGCTGAGACCGGTGAGCTGGATGGTCGAGAGCAGGTTGTTGGGGAGCACGCCGGAGTCGTCGTTGCAGGCGATCTCGGTGAGCGAGCCGCAGGCACCGGCGTAGACGGCCATGCGGGAGTCGTCGGCGACGCCGACGCGGAGCGTGCGGAGGCGGACGTTGGGGGTGGTGGGAATGAATCGGTACCAGAGCGAGTTGAAGCCGGTGGCCTCGCCGCCGGGCGGGCAGTTGTAGAGGGGCTCGCCGGGCGCGTTGGTGCCGAGTTCGAGGTGGACATCGATCTCGGTGTTGCAGGGGATGAGGCGAGCGCCCGAGCACTCGTCGTTCACGGCCCTGGCCTGGAACGTCATGGCGACCTGCCCGCCGGCGGGGCCGTTGGAATAGGCACCGATGCGAATCGAGACGGTCTCGCCCGCCTGGAGTTGGATGGTGCGGGTCTGGGCGCTGGTTGAGTGGCCGCAGTTGCCGCTGACGATGGTGGCGCAGTCGTTGAAGGTGCGGTAGAGGGCGAGGATGGCCTCGAACCCGGTGGGCGTGATGGTGACCGACACATTGCAGGCGGTGGGCGCGGTGAAGGCGTACCACACGTCGTTCCAGGTCTGGCTTGAGCCAGGGAAGCCGCAGTTGGAGACACCGGGTCCGGGGTTGGCGAGCCGGATGTTGGTCGAGGTGCTGTAATCCGCGGTGGTGATCACGGTCGCTTCGGCGCAGGACTCGTTGGGCAGGCTGGTGGTGATCGAGACCTCGGTCACGCCGCCGCCTGGGCTTGTGCCCCAGTCACCGATCTTGAACCGGTAGGTGACGCCCTGCGTGGCCTGGAACGTGACGGTGGCGGGCTCCGGCTCGTCGGCGCAGGCGATCTGGGTGAGCGATCCGCACGCGCCCGTGAACGCGGCGACGATGACGTCGTAATTCTCGACGTCGGTCGCCGTCACGGTCACCGTGCAGTCCTGCGGGGGCGTGAAGGTGTACCAGACGGAGTTCTGCATCACAGTCGCGGCGCCGGTGTTGCAGGTGCCGGGCGGCACATCGCTGGTGGCTGCGGCGGTGTTCACGATCTCGCTGAAGGGCAGCATGGCCGTGGTGACAACCTTGGCGCTGGCGCAAGAGTCGTTCGTGGGCAGGGCCCCGCGCTCTTCCGAAGGACGGAAGGAGGCGTCAAAGGCGAGTTTGTCGGTGACTGACGCGGGCTGGTCGCCCAGCGCCGACGAGGCCAACGTGAGGATCAGACCGACGGCGTTGATGATGCGGTGTCGCATGGAGTTCTCCGATTGAGTTGGGCG
The DNA here is from genome assembly GCA_964477615.1 of uncultured Phycisphaeraceae bacterium. Classification (GTDB taxonomy): domain Bacteria; phylum Planctomycetota; class Phycisphaerae; order Phycisphaerales; family UBA1924; genus JAFLCM01. The sequence goes on from CAYZFW010000405.1 coordinate 2,954, forward strand.
TGACAGACGCTGCACCCATGCGACAGCAACGGGGCTGGTGGCCAGAACTACTCTGGCTGCGCGTGAGCGTGAAAGCGTCCAACTGAAAACGGCCCGGGCGCGGTGCCTGGGCCGTTGGTGGTTTGAGAGACTGATCGGACGCCGGGTGTTGCTTTCCGAAGGCTTCGGCGTGCGATAGGGATTACGGGCACGGCACGCCGAAGACGCCGAGGAACTGGGTGAGATCGAGGGTATTCACGGCGCCGTCGTTGTTGAGGTCGGAGGGGATGCCGGGGCCAGCGGTGCCGAAGTCGCCGAGGAAGATGACGAGATCGTTCGTGTTACGCTGGCCGTCGTTGTTGAGGTCTCCGACGCAGGGGGGGACGGGGG
>CAYZFW010000406.1:0-3321 GCA_964477615.1 uncultured Phycisphaeraceae bacterium
TCCGACTCGTTCTCCCCGTCGTGGCTCATCACCCAGCACTGAAGCTGAACCTCATCGACAAACCCATCGGGGAACAGCGGGCGGATCGGGCGGTCGATCATCCGCATCGTGAGCACTTCCTTCTCGTTGGGAGCGCCCTCACGCTTGCGGAACCCGCCGGGGAACTTGCCCGCCGCGGCGGTCTTCTCGCGGTAGTCCACCGTCAGCGGGAAAAAGTCGATGTTCTCACGCGGCTTGGCCCGCATGCACGCCGCCATCACCGTCGTCTCGGCGTACGTGGCCATCACGCACGAGGTGGCCAGCTTGCCCACCTTCCCTGTCTCAAGGGTGAGCAACCGACCGCCGATCTCGCGCTGGACTTTGTGGTACGCCATGTGTTCTTTCGCTTTCTCGTCAGGTGCGCCAAGCAGGCCCGGTCCGGATGGACCCACCGCGCGGGTGCCCGCCGAACCGTTCAGGCTCGGCGTCGTGAACGCCGGTGCGTCGTCAGGAATGTGCGTGTGGATCAGGCGTTCTTGCGTCACCCGCGTCCGCGGCGTTCGGAGCAGGCCGGGCGATCATCGCGCCCACCATCTCCTCGCCACAACGCCGATCGACGCCGCGCCCTTCTGCACCGCACACCGACCCGCACCGCCGCCCACCGAAGTTCGTTCAATGGGACAACAATGAAAAAAACGCCCGTTCGGGCGTTAGGGGTGGCGATGCTTACTTGCGCAGGCCCAGGCGGTTGATCAGCGCGTCGTAGCCGCCGCGATCGGTCCGCTTGAGGTACTCGGTGAGGCGCGTACGCCGGCTGACCATCTGGTTCAGCCCGCGACGGCTGGAGAAATCCTGCTTGTGCGTCTTGATGTGCTCGGAGAGTTCGCGGATGCGTTCGGTCAGAACGGCGACCTGCACCTGCGCGGAGCCGGTGTCCTTGGGGTTGATGCCGTATTCCTTGACCAACTGCGTGCGACGGGCGTCGGAGATGCTCATGCGAATCCTGTTCCTTGGTGAGGGATATCCCTAACTTTTTACTACTGAGAGTATAGCCGCCTCGCCGGAGTCTTGCAAGACGCCACGCGTGGTCCGGAACCCCTTCGCGCTGACCACTTCGCCTTCGGGACGGAGGTCTGTGGTCCGCAAGTCGAGCCTTCGCGCCGCTTTGGAATCAGAGTCAACTCAGTCGGAAAGGCGATCAAGGGGCCGCGTCAGCGCGCCGCGGCGCATGCTTCAAAGAGAAGACCCGCCGGGCAGTTGCCCGGCGGGTCTGAGGAAAAGCGATTCAGGGAGAACCAGAATCTGAGTCCAGCCCGGGCGGTGGGAGCCCGGACACTCCGATTCAGCGGCGGCGACGCAGGCCAGCGAGGCCGGCCAAGCCGAGGAGGCTGGCAGCGCCGGGGGTGGGAACGGCGCCGTTGGCGCGGATCAGCCAGTTGCCGACGAGGCCGAAAGCCTCGATCGCGGCGCGGTTGCCCGCGGGAATGGAGCCCGCGAGGTCGTTGATGTTGACCGAGTTCGCGGGGGTATCAAAGCCGGCGAACGAGCGGCCCGAGAAGTTGGGAGCGCTCTGGTCGAAGGCGGCGGGGAAGCGGTTGGGGGTCGCGGCGGTGTCGAAGAGGAAACCAACCGCGAAGTTGGTCCCGACGGCGATATTCGGAACCGCGTAGTTCTGGAAGGTGTTGGTGCCCTGGCCCGCGATGGTCGTGTTCAACGACCACACGAGGGTGGAGTCCCAGGGCGTGCCGCCGGTGGGATCGCTGTAGAGCAGGATCGTGACCGGCAGTCCGTCCATCGAGGGGTCGAGGCCGGCCGGGGTGCCGTAAGCGATGCTGATCTGGTCGATCACCGTGTCGCCGCCGGTGAGCGAGAAGGTGTTGAGGAACACCGACTGGGCGGGACCGGGGTTCACGCCAACCGAGTCTTCGGCGGTGCCGTCATCGATCGAGTAGCCGACGGCGGACGCAACCACAGCGCTAGCGGCAAGGCCGGCGAGCGCAACAAAACCACGGATCTTCATGGACATGTCTTCCTCCTTCAGGTCGTCCGGCAATCGCTCGCCGTCGACGGGTGACGTGTTGACCCCCCAACCTCTCAGGGGGGGCTCCATTCACTATGAAGGGGATTTGCCCAGAGGCAACGGGGATTTCCAAATATGTGGCGGAAAGTTGACGCTTGCGAAGATTCTGCGAACCGCACACCTCGTCAGGCGTCCGCCTCAGACCGCAGATACGCGGGAATACGGATCGAAAATGGGCCAATCGTCACCGATCATGCTGCCTATTTCCGACAAGTCTCGCCCTACCGGGCGTCGCGACGTGCGAACCGTCTCAAGAGCAAGTTCGTGAAGAATCGGACCGAGCTGAATGCTCCGCCGTCCCGGCTCCCCCACCGTTACCTTCCCCCCCATGAACCTCTCTCTCGAAGGCAAGACGGCGCTGGTTTGTGGGGCCACCCAGGGCATCGGTCGGGCCGCAGCCATTGAACTGGCATTGCTCGGGGCGAACGTGGTGGCGTGTGCCCGGAACGCCGAGAACCTCCGGGCCTTGGTCGCCAGCCTGCCGCGGCCCGCGTCCCCTTCGGCAAGCGCCCGGTCCCACGTGATCCTCGACGCCGATTTTTCCAACCCCGCCGACTTGGAATCACGGATCAAGGCACGGCTTGGTTCCTCCCCCGCCGTGGACATCTTCATCAACAACACCGGCGGCCCTCCCGGGGGGCGGGCAATCGACGCCGACCCGAAGCAGTACGCCGAGGCGTTCAACATGCACGTGGTGGCGGGGCAGACCATCGCCCAGCTGGTGGTGCCGCACATGCAGGCGGGCAAGTGGGGCCGGATCGTCAACATCATCTCGACCAGCGTGAAAGCGCCGATCCCCGGCCTGGGCGTGAGCAACACGATTCGGGCCGCGGTGGCCAACTGGGCCAAGACGCTCGCGGGTGAACTTGGCCCCCATGGCATCACGGTGAACAACGTGCTGCCCGGGTACACCGACACCGAGCGGCTCCGCTCGCTCATGGCCAGCCGGGCCACGGCGGCGGGCAAGCCCGAATCCGCCATTGCCCAGGAATGGAAAGCCTCGATCCCCGCGGGTCGATTCGGCACCCCGGAGGAGATCGCGAGCGTCGTGGCGTTCCTGTGCTCCCCCGCCGCAGCGTATGTCAACGGGGTCAACATCCCGGTCGACGGGGGGCGGACGCCGGGGCTGTAGCCGCGTCGCCCGACGGGCTCCGAATCCGCTTCCTACGACACGCGAACCCGCTTTCGCAACCCGAGACGCGGCACACGCATACACTCGGCGTTCTCGGACCCCCGCACCCAATCGACCTCCGCGGGGCCCG
>CAYZFW010000407.1:0-3317 GCA_964477615.1 uncultured Phycisphaeraceae bacterium
GGATTCGCCGCGGCGACGCGGGGTTCGCGGAGGATTTCAGGAGAGAGAGAGAGAGAGAGAGAGAGAGAGAGAGATTAGGAAGTAGCCTATTCGACACCGAACTTCTGTTTGAGTCGTTTGCCGTCTTTGGTGATCTCGGTGATCTCGGTCTTTGACATTCGGTCAACGTTCTTGACCATCATGCTCATGCGCTGGTTGTTGGAGAACCGCTGGCGGTGCCGGATCATGAAATCCCAGTAGAGGGTGTTGAAGGGGCAGGCGTTCTCGCCGGTGCGCTTCTTGGCGTCGTAGCGGCAGCCCTTGCAGTAGTTGGACATCTTCCCGATGTAGTTCGCCCCCGCGGCGTAGGGCTTGGTGCCGACCACGCCGCCGTCGGCGTGCTGGCTCATACCAAGCGTGTTCGGGAGCGTGACCCAGTCCACGGCGTCGGCGTACATGCCGAGGTACCAGTCGGAGATGTGCTTGGGATGGACGCCCGCGATGAGTGCGAAGTTGCCCGTGACCATGAGACGCTGGATGTGGTGGCCGTAGGCGTGCTCCAGCACCTGATCGAGGCAGTGGCGCATGCAGTTCATATCGGTCTTGGCGGTCCAGTAGAACTCGGGCAGGGCACCCTGGTGTTCAAGCGCGTTGCGGCTCTCATACGACGCTCCTTCGTGGAAGTACACGCCGCGGATGAACTCACGCCATCCGATGATCTGGCGCACGAACCCCTCGACGGACTGCAGCGGGGCCCGGCGTTCGTCCCAAGCGCCGAGCACGCCCTTCAGCATGTCGCGCGGCTCGATGAGCTTCAGGTTCATCGCGGGCGCGATCTGCGCGTGATACACCCACGGCGCCCCGGTCCACATCGCGTCCTCGTAGGGGCCGAACTCAGGCAAACGGGTGCGGAGGAAGTCATCGAACGCCGCGCCGGCATCCTCGGCCGTCACCGGCCATGAGAACGACCCGATCTTGCCGGGCAAGTCGGGCATCTCGCGCTCGACCATCGCCATCACCTCTTTGGTGATGGCGTCCGGCGCGAAGCGGCGCGGCTGCGGCAGCAGCGGGTCGGCCTTGAACGACCGTCGGTTCTCGGCGTCATAGTTCCAGTCGCCGCCTTCGGGCTTGCCGTCGGGGGTCATCAGCGCGCTCAGCCGCCGCCGCTGCTCGCGGTAGAAGTACTCCATGGTGAGCGACTTGCGCCCCGCCGCCCACGACGCGAACTGCTCGGGCGTGGTGAAGAATGTTGTGTCCTCGTGGAGTTCCAGCGGAATCCCGGACCGCTTCGACCACGCCTGGATCTCACCGGCAAGACGGTGCTCTCCGGGCTGGGTGAGCGCGATGCGCGCAGGCTTCAGAGCGATCGCCGCGCGATCGAGTTCGCCAACCAGCGTTTGCGTGTTCTCCCGCTCGCCCAGGGTGATGTACCGAACTGCATGGCCACGTTCCACGAGTCGCACGGCGAAGTGCCGCATCGCGCTCAGGAACAGCGTCGTTCGCTGCTTGTGGCTCGGGACATGATTCGACTCTCCCTTCACCTCGGCCATGAGCACGGCGTCGGTACCCGGTCGGACCGTCTTGATCGCCGGGAGAGACTCCGAGAGATGGTCGCCGAGGACGAAGCAGAGCGTGCCGCCGGGCTTTAGCGGTCCTCGGGGCGCGGCTTTGCGCATCGCAGCTTCGAACACGCCTGACGCACTGGTTCGCGAGGTTGCCGCGCTCATGGTGCGCCAGCGGCCCCGCTCGTTGGGGCCCCGGGGGATGCCACCGGTCGGACCGGCACCTGCACCTCGCCCCACTTCCGGCTCTCCCACTGCTCGGGGCCGTTGTAGAAGAGCGCCCGTGGTTCGCCGTCGCGTTCCCACTGCGGCTGGGCCGCGAGCCACGCCTCGAGCCGCGCGAGGTTCATCTTCACCACTTCGAGACGGTACGGACCCTGAAAGCCAATCGACGCGACCTGCATCGGCGCGAGATCGTTCACGCGCACCGTGTGACGTTTCGACGACGTGTCCTCTCCCAAGGGGCCGAGTTCCGGCGTGCGGTAGAGGAACGACATCGTCCAAGCATCGGGCTGCGCCGCGGCGTCGCCGGTCAGGCCCTTGTAGTCCATCTCGACCGGCGAGGTCATCTCGATGTCGCGGCGCTGGATGTGCCGGAACAGCGGCCAGAAGGCGCCGTCCATGCCCGAGTTCACGCCCGCTTTCCCGGTCACTTCGGCGCGGCGCACCAGCGGGTAGCTCTTGATCTCGATCACGCCCGGCGCGGTGGGATCGGGGTAGCCCTCGGGCAGCGGCGTGGTGATCTTCGCGCTGCCCCAGCGGAAGCCGTTCGCCGTGCGCTCAATACGAGGGATCTGTGCGGCGGGTGATGCCGCGGGCGCACCATCCGCCTCTGACTTCGCGGGCGAGGCGGACGCGGCGGGCGCTGTGGTCGCCGCGGGCTCGGGCTGGCGGCATGAGGCACACATGCACGCGGCGATGACTGTGGTGCCGACAATGGTCGTTCGAGTCTTCATTCGGGGTCTCCCAGAATTGACTGAGAAAGCAAAGGGCGACTTCCGTCATCGCACGGCGCACGACACGGCGACGTAATCCGGGCGGCTGGCTTGGCTCTTGTGGACGTACGAGCCGACGACCTCGCCGTTGTGAACGATGAACACGCCGGGCATCTGGAACACGTCGCCGATGACGCGCCCCAGCCGGCGCATCGAGAGCATCGCCTGGATGCTGCGGACCCACACGTACGGCCCAAGGACCGCCCAGATGGACCCGCGCTTGAGCCCGACCGCTCGGTACAGATCACGGCCGGGATCACTGACGCGCGGGATGTCTCCAACACCCGCGGCCTCGAAGAACGCCGCGTTCGCCGCGTCTTCCGGTGCCTGGTGAACGAACACCACGCGGGCGCGGCGCTCGATCTCCGCCCGACGGGCGCTCACATCGGCCATCGCCTCCCGGCAGAACGGGCAGCCGGTGTGGCGCAGGAACACCAGCATCACCGGCCCGCGGTCGGAGAGTTCACTCAGCGACTCGCCCGTGTTCGTGCGGTAGTTCGCCAGCGCTTCGCGGAGTTGGCTTGTGGTCCCGCTGCTCATCGCGGCTTCACGCTCCCCAGCCCCGCATCGACGGCCAGCACCTGCCCCGTGATGCTCCGGGCCGCTTCCGAGACGAGGAACTCGATGGCGGCCGCGGAGTCGTCGGGCTCGCAGGTGCGGCCCAGCGCGTGCATGGCGGTGGACGCCTTCAGCGAAGCCTCGTTCGAGAAGAGCCGCTCGGTCAGCGGCGTTCGCGTGAGGCCCGGCGTGGTGCTGCTCGGCGGCGCTGGGATGACAGCTC
>CAYZFW010000408.1:0-3304 GCA_964477615.1 uncultured Phycisphaeraceae bacterium
GCGTTGACGGCGAGGGTGGCCGAAGGACGGAGGGCGGCGACTCGGGGGGAGAGGATCATGGGTGGGGAGTCGGGAGTGGGAAGTGGGAGTTGGGTGCGGATGCCGCAGGCGTTGCAGGGTAGCGCGGCGCACTGTCCAGCGGGCATCTTTGCGTGAATAGAGTATGGTCTGATTCCGACCCGCCCCAGCCGCGCGCGGGACTCTTTCCTTCGCCATATCGCTCTTTCGCAACCCGCTCACACGCCCCGATTGCCCATGCCCAGCCCACACCCCGCACTCCCCTCGGCGTCCAACAAGATCAACGTGCTGCTCGTGGGCGGCGGCGGGCGCGAGCACGCGCTGGCGTGGCGGCTGAAGAAGTCGCCGTCGATTGCGAAGCTCTTCACGACGCACCCCGAGAACCCCGGCATCGCGGCGCTCGCGACGCCGGTGGGGTTCGCGTTCAGCACCAGCGACTACCGCCTGGAGTTGTTCTGCAAGGAGCAGAACATCGGGCTGGTGGTGATCGGGCCGGAGGGGCCGTTGGCCGAAGGATTGGCGGACAAACTCGCCTCCTCCACCACCGCGGTGTTCGGCCCGGGCAAGGAAGCGGCGCAGCTTGAATCCGACAAAGCATGGGCCAAGGAGGTCATGCGCTCGGCCAGCATCCCCACGGCGGAGGGCCGCGTGTTCCGCGATGCCGCCGCCGCCATCCGTTACCTCGAAAGCCGAGATACATCGCATGTGGTCAAGGCGTGCGGGCTGGCCTCGGGCAAGGGCGTGGTGGTGGCGCAGTCGCTGAGCGAGGCGCGCGACGCCGTGGACCGCATCATGGTGAAGCGGCAGTTCGGCGCGGCGGGCGACAAGGTGCTGATCGAGGAGCGGCTCACCGGGAAGGAAGTGTCGGTGTTTGCGCTCACCGATGGGCGGAACGTGGTGATCCTCGACCCGTGTCAGGACCACAAACGCCTCCTGGACAACGACGAGGGGCCGAACACCGGGGGTATGGGTGCGTTCTGCCCGGCGGGCACGATCGATGCGCGCACCATGGCCGTGGTGCAGCGCGAGGTGGTGGTGCCGACCATCGACGCCCTGCGCCGCGACGGGCTGGAGTTCCGCGGGCTGCTGTACTGCGGCCTCATGCTCACACCCGGCGGGCCGAAGGTGCTGGAGTTCAACGTGCGCTTCGGCGACCCCGAGTGCCAGTGCCTCGTCCGCCGCATGGGCGGGGACTGGGTGCGTCTGCTGCACGGCGCGGCGACGGGGCGGCTGCACGAGGTGGCGGACCAGGCGGAGAGTTCCCATGAGCACGTGTGCTGCGTGGTGCTCGCCTCGCGCGGCTACCCCTCGAACCCTGAGAGCGGGCGGGAGATCACGGGGATCGAGGACGCCGAGAAGGTCGAGGGCGTGACGGTGTTCCACGCAGGGACCGCGATCGACAAGCTGGGGCGGTTGGTCACGGCGGGTGGGCGGGTGCTGAACGTCGTGGCGGTGGGCGCGACGCTGGACGAGGCGCGGTCGCGTGCGATGACCGCGGCGGAGAAGATCAACTTTGAGGGCAAGCAGTTGCGTTCGGACATCGGGCTGGCGCCGGTGCCGAAGGAGCGCGGCGCGAAGACGGTGACGCCTCGGGGGGTTCGGGCGGGGTGAAACGGCCTAGGCACGGCGCAAGACGCCGTCCTTGAAAGACCATCGCGCGGGGGGTTGCCCGGCGAAGGCCACGATGAAGTCGCTGAGGGGGTCCGCCTCGTCGGCCGGTCGCCAGATGCCCGCGGCGATCCGCTCAACGCGGCCCCGCGGTATGCCGCCCGGGGTGGTCGGGGGAACCTCGCCTTCTTGCCTTAGGTAATGGCGGCGGTGATCGGGCAGTTGTTGCGCGGGGGAGGTGCCGCCGGGGCTGAGGTGATCGGGGCGGGTGTCGAGGCGGAGGGTGATCGCGTCACGTGCGTCGGGGTCGGCGTGGGCGTCCTCCAGCGTGCAGCGGGACAGCAGCCAATCGAAGTGCGGCGGGGCATCCGGCGTCGAATCGTCGTGGCGGAGCAGGACGGTCGGGAGTTGGCGGGGTGGGGGCACGGAGCGGAAGGTCTTCGATCGGTGGGGCAGGCTTCCAGCCTGCCGGCTCTTGTTCAAGGCAGGCTGGAAGCCTGCCCCACCACATGGCGGTTTGCGGGCGGCTGGCGGGACTGGTCGATGGTATGGGTACACTGTGCTTTCGCGGCGGCGCGGCCCGGAATCCGCCCGCTCTCGCCCCTGCCCTCGCGTCCCCGCCTCAAACTGGAAACGACCATGATGAACCGTTCTGCTTCGCGTCTGGTGTCGGTGTCGCTGCTGGCCTGTGGGTCGGCGTTGCTGGTGGTTGGCGGTGTGGGGTGCAAGTCGACGCAGGCGCAGCGGGCCCTGCCGATGGTTCAGGAGTCGGCCAAGCGGGCGTACGACTTCGGGGACTACGAGCTCTCCGCCACCGAGTACCGCGAGGTGGTGATGCGCAAGCCGGGGTATTGGCAGGACCGCATGGGTCTGTCCAAGGCGCTGCTCGCGGCGGGCAAGCCCGCGGCGGCACGCGAGCAGGCCGAGATCCTCTACACCAGCAAGCCCAACCGCTTCGACGTGCTGGACCTCCTGGCCCGGACCATGGTCGAATCGGGCGACGTCGAGAGCATGTCCCGCGTGTTCAAGGACGAGGCGTACGCGCGGAACACGGCCCGCGACTGGCTGCGTTACGGGTGGTACATGTCGAAGGCCGGCGACGCCGACGAGGGCGAGCGGGCCCTCAAGCGTGCGGCGGAACTGGACCGCGGGATGAACGCCGGGCCGCAGCTCGCGCTAGCCGAGTTGTACCGCGTCGCGGGCGACAAGCCCGCGGCGGTGCAGCGGCTGCGGATGGCCCAGGCCATCGAACCCTACAACGAAGAGGCACGCCAGGCCCTGATCGCGCTGGGCGAGGACCCCAGCCCCACGCTGGCGATCATGCCGGCGGAACGGTCGATGCCCGGCCCCGAGCCACGTGAGAAGAAGCCGACGACGTCGGTCACGGTGCAGTGACGCGCTGCGAGCATGCGTGCTGGCTGGTTACTTCGGCTCCCCGGCCTCGATGAAGACATCGACCGCCTGCCCTGGGTAGACCGGCGGGCGGGTTTCGCCGGATGCGGGCGGCGCGACCTGGAACACGACCTCGATCACGCGGGTATCGACGCGCTCGGTGGGCGTGCCGAGGATGTTCGTTTTCGGGAGCGCGAGCGGTTCGATGCGGAGCATGGTGAGGGGGATGTCAGCGGTGTAGGTCTCTCCAGCCAGGGGGACGCGCCCGCCGCGGACGCGGGCGAGC